>NZ_JBRREF010000064.1:0-27013 GCF_056760135.1 Stenotrophomonas sp. STEN023
TACAACCCGACACGGCGACACGGTTCCAATGGCGGCCTGTCCCCGATAGAGTTTGAACGGCAGTACGCACTAAACGGCTGAAGAGTGTCTACAAAAGCCTGGGCGATTCACTAGATCTTCAATAGGCGGTCCCAAGCGTCCTTTTTTCTGCCAAATCCATAGCTGTCCGAATGCTGCCTTTGTGGCACGCCTCGATTTTAGGGTGGCTATATCCAGCTAACAAGCCGACGTGTAACCGGACCCGGAGTAGGCTCGGCGAGCGCTCCCAACCCAGATGGATCAGACGTGCAAATGTCCGCTTTGGGTCGTATGAGGCCCTTGCGGCCAAAGCGAATATGCCCCCGAATGCCCACCGCGTACAAGATCGAGAGCGATTCAAAATACCGTCTACACAAAAACATGCACAGACTTTCCCGCGTTCAACCCTATTGCTCGCGAGGGCACGCTGGATATCCGCAGTTGTCTCGGATCACCGACAGCATCTTGCGTCCTATCAAAACCAGCTCTAGGGATCCCCCGAACAATCGATGCTGAGTGCTGGATTTCCGGCCCTGGCTGGGGGGCTGTAACGGCAGCTTCTGTGCCTATCCGCGCCTCACTCATCGTACCAACCTTCCTTGAATGGCACTTCCCCCATAGGCACCCAACAAATTCCGCCAGGTTGTCTGCGCGTTCGTACGAACTCCGCAAGGGCCAAAGCTGCAACGGCAGGTTTCAACGTACAGGCCAACGGAACACGAAACGGATCGCCTCCCATCTCTGTGATCAAGAACTCCGTACAACTCCCTCCGTCGTACGGAACCAGTCGATCCTGCAGAAGAAGTTCCAAGAAGAATCGGCCAGCACCTGGCTGCAGTATCGATAGGCAAGGACGCCCAGCAATGGAGAGCAGAGCTTGACCATTCCCTCCTTGCCGCCAGTAATTGGCGGGAGACAATAGAACAACATCAGCGATTTGTCGCGCAGTCGGCTCGACTATTCGAAGCAAGCCGTCTGGAGACTCATAGGTAAGTTCCATTGGTACCAATTCCTGATATCCATATGCATCGAGCTACTACAAGCATGCTCGAGTATATGATCTATCCGCTCATACTAGGGCGTGTATGCAGCCGGGAGCCGGCGCTCACAACACTTCATCAGGCGCACCGAGAAACAGGCTTATCAATTGGTTGGGGATGATTGGAAGTCTGAAACTGCAAGGAGACCTTGCGAACCGTCCTGGAAGGTATGGTCAACACAGAGCACACGATCACCACGAGTGAATTCCCAAACCTCGTCCAGACCCGGCCACTCGTCAATGATTTCAAACACGTGGTCGGAAATTCGCTTAGCATCGACCGGGCGGAACACGTCGACGCCCTCATTGACCAGCCGAACAAAAACAATCATCTAAAAACTCCGGTAGACCGTCGTTCGAACTGCGCCACGCGTCAACGCGGCATTGGGCACGAATCTATCTTTTAAGCTCTCAGTTTGTCCAAATAGTCTGCCCATTCCTGCATCATCTTGCGACGCTCGCCCAAGTGAGCAGTGCGGTTGTAGGCGCGTCCATTGGGGTCACGAACCGCATGAGCAAGCTGATGCTCGATGTAGTCGGGGCGGAACCCTAGTACCTCATCAAGAATAGTCCGCGCCATTGCACGGAACCCATGCCCCGTCATGGTTTTTGAGTCAAACCCCATCCGGCGTATGGCCGCGTTTATCGTGTTCTCGCTCATCGGACGTCCTTTGCCATGAAGGCTCGGGAAAACGTACTGGCCTCGTGCGGTGAGAGGGCGCAGCTCAGTGAGAACTTCAATTGCTTGCTTGGACAACGGAACAATGTGGGGTGTGTTGGTCTTGGTAGCGACATACCGCCACTCCGCTGCTTCAAGGTCGATATCTGCCCAGCGTGCGCTACGCAGCTCGCCGGGGCGAGGAAATAGCAAGGGTGAGAGCTTCAGCGCGGCGGTTACTATGGCACTACCTTCGTACCCCCAGATCGCACGTAGAAGCGGTGCAACCGCGGATGGCTCCGTCAAGCTAGCGAAGTGCTTCGTTTGCGGCGCTTCCAACGCGCCGATCAGGTCAACAGCAGGATTTCGCTCTGCCCTACCTGTAGCGATTGCGTACCGGAAAACCATTCCTGCAATGCCACGGGCTCGATGCGCCGTCTCCACTGCCCCCCTCTTCTCCATCTTTCGCAGCACTGCAAGCAGTTCGACGGCGGAAATTTCATTGATCGGCCTATCACCAATGTAAGGATTGAGATCCTTCTCAATGATCCTTCCGTTCCTTACAGCCGTAGATTTCGCGTTCTTCTTGGTTCGCATAGCGAGAAGCTCCAGCGCAATCGCACCAAAGCTGTTCTCAGAGCCTCCGCTGCGAACCAGCTTTTCGAGCTTCCGCTGCTCGCCAGGGTCAATGCCGTTAGCCAAGGTCTTTCGTGCCGCCATGTGCTTCTCACGGGCTTCAGCCAAGCTCACCTCGGGGTATGAACCCAAGGCCAGCCGCTTTTCCTTTCCAGCAACGCGATACTTCCACCGCCACAGCTTGCCACCCGAAGGGCTGACCTCGAGGTAGAGCCCTCCGCCATCGAAGAGTCGCTGGGGCTTCTCGGCAGGTTTGGCTTTACGTACTTGGATGTCAGTCAGGGCCATTGGGGGCATTTCCGTATTTCGGGGGTCGGGATGCCCCCGAAGTTGCCCCCGGATGACCCGGATTGCAATAGATGCCCCCGGACCTGATTGGACTACGGATAAAGAAAAACCCCAGATTTCTCTGGGGTTTTGGACATCCTGAGACATGCTCGGACTTCAATCTGGCGCGCCCGGAGGGATTCGAACCCCCGACCAATGGCTTCGGAAGCCACTACTCTATCCGGCTGAGCTACGGGCGCATTGTGCTCCGGCCGGCTGAGCCGGGCGGACGCGCATTCTAACGGCAAAAGCATCCGCAGGTCTGCCCCCACCCATGGATCGCTGCAGTTGGGCAGGAAAATCCGGCCCAGCTGTTAACCTTTACGCATGAGCCGTCTCCCAACTACACCGTCCACCGCAGCTGGCACTTCGCGGTTCGGGCACTACTGGAAATTGATGCGCGCCGACCGCCCGATCGGCACCCTGCTGCTGCTGTGGCCCACCTGGTGGGCGCTGTGGCTGGCCGCCGACGGCCTGCCGCCGCTGTGGATACTGTTCGTGTTCAGCGCCGGCGTCTGGCTGACCCGCTCGGCCGGCTGCGTGATCAACGACTACGCCGACCGCTGGCTGGACCCGCACGTCAAACGCACCAAGGACCGACCGCTGGCCACCGGGGCGATCTCCGGCCGCGCGGCGCTGCTGCTGTTCGCCGGCTTGATGCTGGTCGCATTCGCGCTGGTGCTGACCCTGAATGCCTTGACCATAGCGCTGAGCTTCATCGGCGTGTTCCTCGCCGCCAGCTATCCCTACCTGAAGCGCTACACGCATCTGCCGCAGGTATACCTGGGCATGGCCTTCGGCTGGGGCATCCCGATGGCCTTCGCCGCCATCCAGGGCGAAGTGCCGCCACTGGGCTGGGTGCTGTACGCCGCCAACATCCTCTGGTCCACCGCCTACGACACCTGGTACGCCATGGTCGACCGCGACGATGACCTGAAGGTGGGCTCGCATTCCACCGCCATCCTGTTCGGCGATCTGGACCTGGTGATCCAGGGCATCCTGTACGCGCTGTTCTTCGCTGCGATGGCGTTGGTGGGGCAGCGCGCGGAGCTGGGCTGGGCGTATTGGGCCGGTATCGGCGTGGCGATGGCCTTGGTGGTTTACGAGTTCTGGCTATGCCGCGACCGCGAGCGTGAGCCTTGCTTCAAGGCCTTCCTGCACAACAACTGGGTCGGCGCGGTGTTGTTCGCCGGCATCGTCGCCAGCCAGTATCTGGATTGAAGAAACGGCCCGCGATGCGGGCCGTTTCGTTGTTGCTGTACCGTTGACCCTTTGTAGGAGCGGCGTAAGCCGCGAAGCCCACAATGTCGGATGGCGCAGTCTTTCTTGGATCTGATGGACTATCTGCTTCGCGGCTTACGCCGCTCCTACAAACAGCATTAGACCGCGCCGATGGACTTGCCCAGCGAGCGCAGGCGGAACGCTGCAACTATCTGCAGCACGCCGTAGATCAAGGCCAGCACGCCGATCCACAGCGAAGTCACTGCCAGGCCCGCAATCGGGTTGAGTGCGAACATCACGCCCAAGGCCACTGCCAGCAGACCGCTGACGATCAGCATCCACTCACCCGTGATCTGCTTGCGCACGCGGATGGCGAAGACGATGCGGTAGATGCCGCCCACCACCAGCCAAGCGGCCAGGAACAGCAGCAGCACGCTGGCCGTTGCCAGCGGGTTGATCACCGCCAGCACACCAAAACCGATTGATGCCAGCGCATAGAACAATGCCCAGCCACGCGAGACCGGTGCCGAGCCATTGAAGGCTGATACCAATACCACCACGCCTTCAACGATGGCCATGATGCCCAGCCACCACGCCAGAACAGCGGCGGTACGCACCGGCGCCATCACTGCCAGCACGCCAAAAATCACTGCAAACAGGCCGAACAGCAGCAGCACCCACCAGTTGCGCGTCAATGTGCCAAACAGCGATCCAGCAGGAAAACCCGGGGAAGCACCCATGTCTGTCTCCTCATGTTGAACAGGTGTAAAGGCCTTTCAATCCCAGTCTAGGCCCATAGCCGTAGTAATGGCATGTAGAGATGACATCCGCTAATTCAAGCCAGTTGCAACGCAGGCCCAGGCTTGCAATCACACCGACGGCAATCACGGCACCCGCGCGCAGACCCAGGCATCCACCCGCTGCACGCCGGCGCGGTGCAGGGTGAGCGCCGCAGCGTGCAAGGTGGCGCCGGTGGTCATCACGTCATCCAGCAGCACCACATGTGCGGGCACCTGCCCCACCGCAATGAAGGCGCCACGCAGATTGCGTTTGCGCTCCACTGCATCCAGCTCCGATTGCGGCTGGGTGGAACGGCGCCGATGCAGACCCCGGCACAGTGGCAGCTGCAGCGCGCGCGCCACCGGCTTGGCCAGTTCCCAGGCCTGGTCATAACCGCGCTGGCGCAGCCGTGACAGGTGCAGCGGTACCGGCACGATCGCCTGCGGGCGCTCGGCCTCGCGCACCGCCTCCAGCAACAAGCTCGACAACAGCCGCCCGGCGCTGAGGTCATGGTGAAATTTGAACCGCAGCAACAAACCGTCAATCGGCGCGCGATAGGTAAAGGCCGCCAGCACCGACTGCAGGGGCGAGCTTGATCGCTGGCAGGTGCCGCATAGCCCCTCCGCATCAGCGCCTGGCAACGGCAGCGCGCAACGCCGGCAAGCAGCCCGCTGCCATGGCAATCCAGCGCTGCAGGCCAGGCACAGATCCCGCCCCGGCACGCCGTCCTCGCCGCAGACCAGGCAGCGCGGTGGGAACAGCAAGGCCGACAGCCGCCCCCCGACCCTGTAAACCAGACTCTTCATTTGATGGTTGACAGCAATGTGTATGCTGACCAGACTGCGCCGCTTCCATCGCCCCATCTGTCAGGTAACACCGATGTCCACCGTCATCCGCCACGACTGGAAGCGCGAAGAGCTGCTGTCCCTGCTCGAACTGCCCTTCCCCGAGCTGCTGCACCGCGCAGCCAGCGTGCATCGCCAGCACTTCGACCCGGCGCAGGTACAGGTTTCCACCCTGCTCTCGGTCAAGACCGGCGGTTGCCCGGAAGACTGCGCCTACTGCCCGCAGGCCCAGCGCTACGACACCGGCGTGGACGCGCAGAAGCTGATGGACACCGACAGCGTGGTGGCCCGCGCCCGCGCCGCCAAGCAGGCCGGCGCCTCGCGCTTCTGCATGGGTGCAGCCTGGCGCTCGCCCAAGGACCGTGACATCCCCAAGGTCGCGGCGATGATCCGCGAGGTGAAGTCGCTGGGTCTGGAGACCTGCGCCACCCTGGGCATGCTTGAAGGCCACCAGGCACAGGCGCTGAAGGACGCAGGGCTGGACTACTACAACCACAATCTGGACACCGCGCCGGATTACTACGACTCCATCATCCATACCCGCCAGTACCAGGACCGCCTGGATACGCTGGAACACGTGCGCAACGCCGGCATGAAAACCTGCTGTGGCGGCATCGTCGGCATGGGCGAGACCCGCGAGCACCGCGCCGGCCTGCTGCAGGCGCTGGCCAACCTGCCGGCGCACCCGGATTCGGTGCCGATCAACCGCCTGGTGCAGGTTGCCGGTACCCCTCTGCACGGCAGCGCCGAGCTCGATCCGTTCGAGTTCGTGCGCATGATCGCGGTGGCCCGCATCGTGATGCCGCGCTCGATGGTGCGGTTGTCGGCCGGCCGCGAAAGCATGAGTGACGAGCTGCAGGCGCTGTGCTTCCTGGCTGGCGCCAACTCCATCTTCTACGGCGAAAAGCTGCTGACCACCGGCAACCCGGACACCGAGCGCGACCAGGCCCTGTTCGCCCGCCTCGGCATCAGCCCGATGCAGGTATCCGTGGACGCCGACGACCACGACCACCCCGGCACGGTGCACCTGGATATCGCCCCGCTCTGCGCCCGCAGCGCCTGATCTGGCTGGCGCCCCGCCCGCGGGGCGCCGCTTGGGCATTCTTACAGGCAACCGGGTACGCTAGCCGCCCGCTTGACCATGAACCTTGCCATGGCCCGTCCTGACATCCACGACCGCATCCACGCCCAGCGCAAGCTGCGGCTTGCCCAGGGCCGCATCCGCACCCGGCGCAGCATCAGCCGCCGTGACGGGGTGCGATTGGAGCTGGACGGCCGCTGGTTGACCGGCTTCTGCAGCAACGACTACCTCGGCCTGTCGCAACAGTTCGAGGTGATCGCCGCGCTGCAGGACGCCGCCGGCCGCGAAGGCGCCGGCAGCACCGCCTCGCACCTGGTCTGTGGCCACCACAGCGTGCACGAGCAGCTCGAACGCGAGATGGCCGACTGGCTCGGCTACCCGCGCGCCCTGCTGTTCGACAGCGGCTTCATGGCCAACCTCGCCGTGCAGCAGGCGCTGCTGAGCGAAGAAACCGATATCTGCGTGCAGGACCGGCTCAACCACGCCAGCCTGCTCGATGCCAGCCGCCTGGCCGGCTGCCGCCTGCGCCGCTATCCACACCTGGACAGCGAAGGCGCCATGCGCCAGCTCAAGAACACCGCCGACGGCGCCGCCATGCTGGTCACCGACGGTGTCTTCAGCATGGATGGCGATATCGCCCCGCTGCGCTCGCTGTCGCTGGTGGCACGCATGCAGGAGGCGCTGTTCTATGTGGACGACGCCCACGGCATTGGCGTGATCGGCGAACATGGCCGCGGCTGCGTGGCCGATGCCGGCCTTGGCGTGAAGGAGGTTCCGCTGCAGCTGGCTACCCTGGGCAAAGCACTTGGTAGCCACGGCGCAGTGGTTGTGGGCGAAGACGCGCTGATCCAGCACCTGGCCGAAACCGCACGCCCTTACATCTACACCACCGCCCTGCCACCGGCACAGGCTGCCGCCTCGCTGGCGGCAGTGAAGCTGGCCCGCCGCGACCATTGGCGCCGCGAAAAACTGACTGAATTGATCGCCAGCTTCCGCGAGGGCGCGCGCCGCCACGGGTTGGAGCTGATGGCCTCGGAAACCCCGATCCAACCGCTGCTGTGCGGCGACGAAGCGACGGTGATGGCCTTGTCGGCGACGCTGGAGCAGTCCGGCTTCCTGGTCAGTGCGATCCGCCCGCCGACCGTGCCCGAAGGCAAGGCGCGCCTGCGCGTGACCATGTCGGCGCTGCATACCGTCGAGCAGGTCAAGGCACTGGTGGACGCCATCGCCAAGGCCCGCGATGTGGTGCTGTACCAGAAGTCCCTGAACACTGTTGCCTGAGAACCGGTTGTAACGCCATGCATATCGAAGTCACCGGCAGCGGCCCGGCATTGGTCCTGATCCACGGCTGGGCATTGCATGGCGGCATCTTCGCGCCACTGGTGGAACGGCTGGCGCCGCACTTCGAGCTGCATGTGGTCGACCTACCCGGGCATGGCCATAGCCGCGACGACGCCACGCCCTTGCGCCTGCCGTACCTGGTCAACGCCATCGCCAGCGCCACCCCGGCCGCGGTGTGGTGCGGCTGGTCGCTGGGCGGGCTGGCCGCCCTGCACGGCGCCGCCACATTGCCGCAGGTGCGTGGGCTGGCAATGCTGGCAGCCACGCCGCGCTTCGTCCGCGATGCGGATTGGCCCAATGCAGTGGAACCGGTGGTGTTCGAGCAGTTCGGCCGTGATCTGGAACAGGATTACCGCGGCACCCTGGAGCGCTTTCTCGCCCTGGACGTGATGGGCTCGCAGCACGCCCGCAGCGAACTGCGCACCCTGCGCGATGCGCTGGTCGAACGCGGCGAACCGGCCCCCCGCGCCCTGCACGAAGGCCTGACCCTGCTTGAGCGTAGTGACCTGCGTGGCAGTCTGCCCAGCTTGAACAAGCCCGGCCTGTGGATAGGCGGCCAGCGCGACCGCCTGGTGCCGTCCAAGGCCATGCACCAGGCCGCCGCATTGGCGCCGGCAGGCCTGCACAGCGCCCACACCATCGAAGGTGGCGGCCACGCGCCTTTCCTTGGCCATGCCGATCACGTTGCCGGGCTGCTGCAACAGTTTGTTGCTGGCTGCGCGTGAGCGGTTACGCGGCCATTCGCGCTGGCTGGCCGATGATGTCGTCGGTTGCCTGAGCACAGCAGCGCTTCCCATCCTGAATTACGAATCCGAATCACCGCCATGCCTTCTCTGTTCGACCCCAAACACGTCCGCCGCGCCTTCTCGCGCGCCGCCAGCAGCTACCGCGCCGCCGCCGTGCTGCAGCAGGAAGTAGCCAAGCGTCTGCTGGAGTCGTTGGACTATCTGGAAGACCGGCAACCGCAGGTGGTGTTGGACGTCGGCAGCGGCCCGGCCCACGCCACCGCAGCGATGAAGAAGCGTTGGCCGAAGGCGCAGGTGATCGCGCTGGACCTGGCCCTGCCAATGCTGGCCGAAGCCAAGAAGCAGGCCGGCTGGTGGCGCCCGTTCTCACGCGTCTGCGCCGACGCCCGCGCCCTGCCGCTGGCCGACAACAGTGTGGACGTGATCTACAGCAACCTGTGCCTGCAGTGGGTGGAAGACCTGCCGGCGGTATTTGCCGGCTTCCGCCGCGTGCTCAAGCCCAATGGCCTGCTGGTCTGTTCCACGTTTGCGCATGACACGCTGGTGGAGCTGCGCCAGGCCTTTGCGCAGGCCGATGACACCTCGCATGTCAGCCATTTCGTGCAGATCGCCCAGTTCGGCGACGCCTTGATGATGGCCGGCTTCCGCGATCCGGTGTTGGACCGCGACATGTTCACCCTGACCTACGACGACCTGCCGACGCTGATGCGCGAACTCAAGGCGATCGGCGCCACCAACGCCATGCATAGCCGTCGCCATACCTTGACCGGCCGCAGCCGTTTTGCGGCTGCACGCGATGCTTACGAGCCGCTGCGGCGCGCGGACGGCAAGCTGCCGAGCAGCTGGGAAGTGGTGTACGCGCACGCCTGGGCGCCGGCACCGGGCGCGCCGATTCGCGAGCAAGGACAGGATGTGGCGAGCGTGCCGCTGTCGGCGATTCCGATTCGGCGGAAGACGACGGAGTAAGGATCCGGGGAAGCTTGCGGGAGAGGATGCCGAAGGCAGGAGAGGGGAAGCGGCGAAGCCGCCAAGCTCAGGCAACTTCAGATTGCAGGCCAGCCAAGCTACCAGCATTACCAGCTTCGCGGCTTACGCCGCTCCCACAAGAAGCAGAAAGCAGAAAGCAAAAAAGCGCGGTGTTGCTACGCGCCCGCTACCTGCGTGATCCAGTCCTGCAGGTTGTAGTAGTTGCTGACGCGGCTGATCTTGCCGTCGCGCAGGTCGAAGAACGCGCCACCCGGCAATACGTAGCGCTGCCCTTGTGCCGGCGGCAGGCCTTCATCGGTGTGGTGATACTCGCCGTGCACCACGTACTCGGCCGCTACCCGCAGGCCGTCATCGCTGGCCATCACCACCACATCGTGCAGCTGCTCGCGGTAGCTGGCTTCCATGCGCTGCAGGAACACAGCAAACACAGCGCGGCCGGTTTCACGCGGACCTTGGTTCAAGTCATGCGCCACGTCTTCGCTCAGGCAGGCCAGCATGCCCGCCCAGTCGCCACGATTGAACGCCGCGTAGTACGCAGTCACCAGTGCCACGGCCTGCTGCCGCGAAGATTCATTGCCAGACATTACTTTCCCCTCGAAGCCGACAACACCGCTCAAGCCCCTTTTACGAACAGGTCGCGGTGGAAGAAATAAACCTCCTGCAGCAGGAAACGCCAGCTGGTATGGAAGCTGCGGAAACGCGTACTCGGCGTCGACGATGCCAGCGCATCGATGCCCAGCTCCCTGGACAGGCGCAGCGCGCGTGCCATGTGCAGCGGGTCGCTGACCACGATCACCTTGTGCATGTCGTGCTTCAGCATCACCTGCTTGGCCTCGACCAGGTTCTGGCGGGTGGTGCGCGAGCGGGTTTCGATCAGGATGTCCTTGCCCGGAACCTTCTGCTTCAACGCGTAACGCCGCGCCACCTGCGACTCGGAGAAACGCGCGCCCGCGCCACCGAAGCCACCAGTGAAAATCAACTTGGGCGCATAACCCTGCTGGTACAGATCCAGGCCATGGCGGATGCGCTCTTCGAACACCGGCGACGGCTTGGCATCGTAGGCTGCGGCACCGAGCACGATGATGGCGTCGGCAGGCGCGGCCTGATCGCGGTCACCCACCCAGATGATCCATGCCGCCACACCCAGCAGCCACAGCAGCAACAACACACACAAGCGCCACACCCAACCCATCAGGCCCGTGCGTCGAACTGCTGACTTCATGCCTGCACCCATGGCAAGGCATCCAGGTCCACGTTGCCACCGGACAGCACCAAACCCACGCTGCGTCCGACAAAGCGCTGCGGCTGTGCCAGCACTGCGGCCAGAGTGATCGCCGAGGAAGGTTCAACGGTCTGCTTCATTACCTGCCAGATCAGCCGCATCGCGGCCACGGTATCGGCATCGTCCACGCTGATCACCTGCGCCGCACCGTGCAGCAGCTCGAAATTCGGCGCGCCCAGCGCACCGCGCAGGCCGTCGCAGAGCGTATCCGGCACGAAGTCGATCAGCCGCTCACCTGCCGCCAGTGAACGTGCGGTATCGGCGGCACCGGCAGGTTCGGCCAGCACCAGCTCGCAATTGGGCAACAACTGCTGCATCGCCAGCAGGCTGCCAGCGGCCAGGCCACCGCCGCCGACCGGCACCACCAGCACATCCAACTGGGTCCCGGCCTGGCGGATGAGTTCCAGCACGGCGGTGCCCTGCCCGGCGATTACCCGCGGGTCGGCGTAGGGATGGACCAGGGTTGCGCCGGTTTCGCGCTGCACGCGCAGGCACTCCGCCTCACGCGCAGCCTGGGTTGGTGCGCAGCGCCACAATGTGGCCTGGTTGCGCTCGATATTGGCCAGCTTGGCCGCCACCGCGCCTTCAGGCACCACCACATGACAGGGAATGCCGCGCGAGTGCGCCGCCAGCGCCAACGCTGCGCCGTGGTTGCCCGAGGAATGGGTCACCACACCGTGCCGGGCGTGCTCCACATCCAGCGACCACACCGCGTTGCAGGCCCCGCGGAACTTGAAAGCGCCACTGCGCTGCAGGTGTTCAGCCTTGAAATGCAGGCTGGCGCCGGCCAGCGCATCCAGCGCGCGCGCGCGCAGCACCGGGGTGACCGTCGCGTGGGCGGCAATACGTGCCGCCGCCGCCAGAACCTCGGCAAATCCGGGCAGGGGGAGTTCATTCATGCTCAAAGGTTAGCCCAGGCCCCGGCCCTGCGACCATCTCATCTGCGCACACGTTGTATGTTCAGCCATGTAGATGCGAATTAAGGGTCGATTCAACGCTGCGGCCCGAAGCTGGATGCCATACCCACCAGGGGGGACCTTTCATGATCAAGCGCCTGATTATTTCCACCGGCCTGTTGTTGGGCCTGTCCGGCTGCGCCTCGTACGACTACGTAGGCGGCGGCTCGGGCGGCTATTACCACGGCGCCCCCTCGGTGCAGTACAGCTATCCGTATGGCTACCCGAACAGTGGCTACGGTTATGGCGGCTACGGCGGTTATGGCTATGGCAGCGGCTATTACGGCTACGGCAACTACGGTTACCCGGTCTACCGGCCCAACTACAACCGCCCGCGCCCGCCCTATCACGGCAATGGTCCGCGTCCGCCGGGCAATGGCAATGGCAATGGCAACGGCCATGGTCCGCGCACGGGCGGTGGCGGCGACCACAACCATGGCGGCAACGGTCCACGTCCGCCGGGCAACGGCAATGGCGGTAACGACGGGCGCCCGACCCGGCCGCCACCGCCGGTCAATGGCGGCGGCAACAAGTCGCCGTGGCGCAACCTGGACAATCTGAGCCGCCCGCAGCCGCGCGCCAACAACCAGCCGATGCAGCGCGCCCAGCCCATGCAGCAGGCGATGCAGCGGCCCCAGCCCGCTGCTCGCCCGGCTATTCAGGCACGGCCGATGCCGGCCCGACAGCCGTCACAATCCCGGCAGCCGGGTGGCGTCCGTATCCAGGAACGATAAAAAGGTTGCAATTGGCGTAAATGCAGGCATTCTTTGTCCCACGGGTGACCGCTAACGTCGCATAGTGACCCAACCGGTCCCGCCCAGACAGTTCAATGTCGATGTCCGCCAGGAAATCTGGATCCCCCCTGTTCCGGCCCTGTCGGACATCGGCGCCTAAAAAGACAAAGCCCCGGCCTAGGCCGGGGCTTTGTCTTTTAACGCTTTCCCGCCAAGGCGGGCCCTGCTGGATTGCAAGGCCGGTAGTCCCCCGACTACCGGCCCCCTGCTACCCCAACGTACGCTTCGGTCGGCCCCTGTTCCAATTCCGACCTTGTTGCGCCTATGTCGCATGCCACGTTGGGTGCAATGTATTAACTGCAGGTTGCGTGCCAACTTTAGGGTTGATGCGTACCTGATTGCGGTTGGCGGTAAAATCACCACATACGCCGTCACACCGTGGGGAAATACCCATCCGACGGACTTCACACTTCTTGACCGATCTCACGCCCATGAGCGACTCCTTCTACCGTTACGACGTCATCGTCATTGGCGGCGGCCACGCTGGCACCGAAGCGGCACTGGCCGCAGCGCGCGGCGGTGCCCGCACCCTGCTGCTGACCCACAACGTCGAGACCGTCGGCGCGATGAGCTGCAACCCGGCCATCGGCGGCATCGGCAAGGGCCACCTGGTCAAGGAGATCGATGCGCTCGGCGGGGCGATGGCACATGCCGCCGACCGCGCCGGCATCCAGTGGCGCACGCTCAATGCCTCCAAGGGCCCGGCCGTACGCGCCACCCGCTGCCAGGCCGATCGCAACCTGTACCGGATGGCGATCCGCGGCATCGTCGAGGCGCAGCCGAACCTGACCGTGTTCCAGGCAGCGGTGGACGACCTGATCATTGAAGGCGACGCCGTGCGCGGTGCCATCACCCAGACCGGCCTGAGCTTTCATGCTGCTGCCGTGGTGCTCACTGCGGGCACCTTCCTGGCCGGCAAGATCCACATCGGCGAAACCCAGTACACCGCTGGTCGCATGGGCGACCCGCCGGCGACCACGCTGGCCGCACGCCTGCGCGAGCGCCCGTTCGTCATCGACCGCCTGAAGACCGGCACCCCGCCGCGCATCGACGGCCGCTCGCTGGACTACAGCGTGATGGACGAACAGCCCGGCGACGATCCGCTGCCGGTGATGTCCTACCTGGGCGATGTCAGCGAGCATCCGCAGCAGGTGAGCTGCTGGATCACCCATACCAGCGAGCGCACCCACGACATCATCCGTGGCGCCCTGCACCGCTCGCCGCTGTACAGCGGCCAGATCGAAGGCATCGGCCCGCGCTACTGCCCGTCGATCGAGGACAAGGTGGTGCGCTTCACCGAGAAGAACAGCCACCAGATCTTCGTCGAGCCGGAAGGCCTGGACGTGGTCGAGATCTATCCCAACGGCATCTCCACCTCGCTGCCGTTCGACGTGCAGCTGGAACTGGTGCGCAGCATCCGTGGTTTCGAGCAGGCGCATATCACCCGCCCCGGCTACGCCATCGAATACGACTTCTTCGACCCACGCGGCTTGAAGAACACGCTGGAGACCCGCCAGGTCAACGGCCTGTTCTTCGCCGGCCAGATCAACGGCACCACTGGTTACGAAGAAGCCGGTGCGCAGGGCCTGTTGGCCGGCATCAACGCCGCGCTGTTCGTGCAGGGCAAGGACGGCTGGTGCCCGCGTCGCGATGAAGCCTACATCGGCGTGCTGGTCGACGACCTGATCACCCACGGCACCAGCGAGCCCTACCGCATGTTCACCAGCCGCGCCGAATACCGGCTGCAGCTGCGCGAAGACAATGCCGACACCCGCCTGACGCCGAAAGGCCGCGAGCTGGGCCTGGTCGATGATCGCCGCTGGTCTGCGTTCGAAACCAAGCAGACCGCCGTTGCCAGCGAGAGCGCGCGCCTGCGTGGTATCTGGGCAACGCCGGGCAATGCATTGGGCCGCGAAGTCGCCGACGCCACCGGCGTGGCAGTCAGTCGTGAAACCAATGTGCTGGACCTGATCAAGCGCCCGGAACTGGATTACGCCAAGTTGATGCAGGTGCCGTCGCTTGGGCCCGGGGTTGAAGATGCGCGCGTGGCCGAGCAGGTGGAAATCAGCGTCAAGTACGCCGGCTATCTGGACCGCCAACGCGATGAGATCGAGCGCCAGCAGCGGCATGAGAACACCGTGATTGTTGAAGGTTTCGACTTTGCTTCGGTGCGTGGTTTGTCGGCCGAAGCACTGCAGAAGCTGGAGCGGGTGCGCCCGCAGACGATTGGTCAGGCGCAGCGTATTCCGGGGATGACGCCGGCAGCAATTTCCTTGTTGCTGGTGCACCTGGAGCGGGCGCGACGCGGCAAGGTGGCTTGAGGTTCTGATTGGGGTTGGTGGTGGCGGGAGCTTAGAAGCTTTACCCCTCCCCAACCCTCCCCTTGGCTGCGCCAAAGGGAGGGGGCAGAAGCGGCGCCCCGCCATCTGAAAGAACACGCGAAACAGCCCCCTCCCTTGCGCCGAAGGCGGAGGGGAGGGCTGGGCAGGGGTGCCTTTCGCGCGCGCCCTGACTAGACTGCGGCTCCCGCTACAGGAGCCGCAGAATATGGACATTCATCCGATCGACCCGGAAAAACGCCAAGCCGTACTCGCTGCGCTGGAGCAGATCGAACGCCAGCACGACGTACGCGTATTGATGGCCTGCGAATCCGGCAGCCGCGGCTGGGGATTCTCGTCGCCGGACAGCGACTATGATGCCCGCTTCATCTATGTCCATCGCCAGCCCTGGTACCTGAGTGTCAATGAACGGACCGGCCCTGGCGAAGCACAACGCGATGTAATCGAGCTCCCCATCGATGACGAGCTGGACATCAGCGGCTGGGACCTGCGCAAAGCATTGCGCCTGGTCTCCAAATCCAACCCAACCCTGTCCGAATGGCTGCGCTCACCAATCCACTATCGCGGTGACGCTCAGGCCATCTCAGAACTGCAAGCCGCGGTGCAGCAGTTTCACTCACCCCTGGGCGGCTGGTGGCATTACTTCAACATGGCCAGCGCCAATCATCGCGGCTATCTGAAAGGTGATCGTGTGCGCACCAAAAAATATCTGTACGTCCTGCGCCCGCTACTCGCCTGCCAGTGGATAGAAAATGAGCCCTCGCCGCCGCCCATGGCGTTCGAGAATCTGCTTGATCGCCTGCTTCCCGAAGGTGAAGTACGTACCGCCATCGATCAACTATTGACGGTAAAGCGACGTAGCGCGGAGGTTGCTGATGGCCCACGTATTGCTGCGATCAGCGACTACATCGACATCGAACTCGAACGCCGTAGCAGCACGCCGCCCTTACTTGCCGCAGGCACGGGTGACGCCAACGCACTGGACGAGCTGTTCAGACAAATGCTGACTGCACACGCACCTCGCTGAAGCTGCCGACAGAGCAACTACGACTATGATGTTGCCTGCCAAATACGTCCTCCAAGGCTCCACCATGCCCGCACTGCGCCCCTTCCTGGATAAAACCCCCACTCTCGGTGAGCGCGTCTATATCGACGAGGCCTGCACCATCATCGGTGATGTGCAGATTGGCGATGATGCCTCGGTGTGGCCGGGCACGGTGATCCGCGGTGATGTGAACTACGTGCGCATCGGTGCACGCACCAATGTGCAGGACGGCACCATCATCCATGTCAGCCACGACAGCCCCTACAACAAGGGCGGCTACCCGACGTTGATCGGCGAAGGCGTCACCGTCGGCCATGGCTGCATCATCCACGCCTGCACGATCGGCGATTACTGCCTGATCGGCATGGGCGCCTGCATCCTCGATGGCGCGGTGATTGAAGCCAACGCCTTCATCGCCGCCGGTGCGGTGGTCGGGCCGGGCAAGGTGGTGCGCAGCGGCGAATTGTGGGCTGGCAATCCGGCGCGCCTGATGCGCCAGCTCAGCGAGAAGGATATCGAGGGCCTGCGCTATTCGGCCGACCACTACGTCAGGGTCAAGGATCAGTACCGCGGCATGCAGGGCTGAGCCTGCAGGCATTGTCGGCAACCACCTTGCGGGTGCACACTGCCGGCCCTGGCGTGGGGACGCCTTCGAGGGTTTGACATGAAGTCGATGAAAATCGTGGCGCAGCGCCTGTTGGCTGCTGTGGCACTGTTGTGTGTGGTTTCCTTTGCCGCCTCCGCCCAGGACGCTGCCCAGGAAGAACAGGGCATCAGCGCGGAACAGTTCGAGCAGTCGCTGCAGTTCCGCAGCGGGCAGATCGAGGTGCCCGAGGCACGGGCCCACTTCAATTTGAATGACGAGTTCCGCTATCTGGACAAGGCCGATGCGCGCCGCGTGCTGGAAGACATGTGGGGCAATCCGCCGGATGACAGCGTGCTCGGCATGATCGTGCCGCGCAGCCCGGGCTTGAACGAACAGGGCAGCTGGGCCGTGGTGGTGACCTGGTCCGACGATGGCTACGTGTCGGACGAAGATGCCAGCAAGATCGACTATGACGATCTGCTCAAGACCATGCAGGCCGATACCCGCGACAGCAACCCGGAACGCATCAAGGCAGGCTACGGCTCGCTCGACCTGGTCGGCTGGGCGGTACCGCCGCGTTACGAAGCCGGCAGCAAGAAGCTCTATTGGGCGCGCGAGCTGGCCTTCAACGACCAGCCCGATCACACGCTCAATTACGACATCCGCGTGCTCGGCCGGCATGGCTACCTGAGCTTGAATGCCGTTTCCGGGATGACCGAACTGGCAACCGTGCGCGACGGCATGGACAAACTGCTGCCGCTGGCCGAGTTCGACCAGGGCGCGCGTTACGCCGACCACAACCCCAGCACCGACAAGGTCGCTGCCTATGGCGTGGCTACGCTGATCGGCGGTGGCCTGGCGGCCAAGGCGGGCCTGTTCGCCAAGCTCGGCCTGCTGTTGGCCAAGTTCTGGAAGCTGCTGCTGATCGGCGTGCTGTTCCTCGGCGGCGCGATCAGGAAGCTGTTCGTGCGCGGCGACAACAACCGCACCGTGCGCTGACGCCAGCCTCACCCAGCCCATCATTTCCTGGATGGGCTGGGTTTTCGCGCTGCCGCCAGCTAAAGTCGGCACTCTGATAGGGACGTAGCAGAGACACGAATGCCACAGGCATCCGTCCGGGCTGGACTCCGGGCTTCCATTGGCCGCTCGCACCACCAGCACCTCGTGTTGGAATCACTGCAATGAGCACAGCGCGGCCGATGCTGGACACCTACCGCGAGGTCATCACGCCGGAAGGCGTACCGCTGCACCTGCCCGCCGCGGGCCCGGTGCCGCGTGCACTGGCCTGGCTGATCGACCTGTGCGTACGCTTTGGCGTGCTGGCGTTGATGAGCCCGTTGCTGATCGCGTTGGGCGAATTCGGCAGCGGGCTGTATCTGGGGCTGATGTTCCTGATGTTCTGGGCCTATCCGATCGTGCTGGAGGTGTGGTTCGGCCGCACCCTGGGCAAGAAGGTGATGGGCCTGCGCGTGGTGGCACGCGATGGCGCACCGCTGGGCTGGATGCCTGCGATCGTGCGCAACCTGCTGCGCACCGTCGACGCACTTCCCTTCGGCTATGCATTGGGTCTGGTCAGCTGCCTGTTCGACGCGCATGGGCGCCGTCTTGGTGATCTGGTCGCGGGCTCGCTGGTCATCCACACATCTTCCCGCCCCGCTGCCGCACCGGCGCGTATCGATACCGTATTGGTACCTTCCCTGCCCTTGCAGCCAGGCGAGCAGGCGGCACTGGTCGCCTTCGCCGAACGGGCGCCGGCATTGTCAGCCGGGCGCCAGCGCGAGCTGGCCGATCTGGTCAGCGGACTCAGCCAGGAGCGCGGCCAGGCCGGCGTGCTGCGCCTGTATGCAATGGCCAACTGGCTGCTGGGGCGGCGATGAGACAGGAACAGTTCGTCACCCGCTACCAGCACGAATGGCAGCAGTTCGAGGACTGGCTGCAGCGCCATGGCGAGCGCTCACGCAAACAGCGCCAAGCCAACGATCCCACCCTGCTTGGCGATGAAACCATCCCGCAACGTTACCGCCGCCTTTGCCAGCAGCTGGCCTTGGCGCGCCACCGCGGCTACAGCCCACAGCTGGTGGAACAGCTGCAACAGCTGATGCAGCGCGGCCACAACCTGCTCTACCGCACACCGGCGCCGCGCTGGCAGCGTGCGGTTGAATTCCTGTTCGCCGATTTCCCGACCACCGTGCGCAGCCAGGCCGGCGCGATGTGGGTGGCCTGCGCGCTGTTCGTGCTGCCGCTGGCCGGCATTTTCGTATTGCTGCAATACAAGCCGGACCTGATCCACATGCTGATGGACCCCCACCAGGTCGCGCAGCTGGAACGCATGTACAACCCGGCCGCCGACAATCTGGGCCGCGACAGCGGCACCGACTGGGCAATGTTCGGCCACTACATCATGAACAACATCAGCATCGGCCTGCGCACGTTTGCAAGCGGCTTGCTGGCCGGCATCGGCACCATCCTGGTGCTGCTGTTCAACGGCGTCACCATCGGTGCGGTTGCCGGGCACCTGCAGCACATTGGCTACGGCGATCCGTTCTGGCGCTTTGTGGTCGGCCATGCGCCATTTGAGTTGACGGCAATCGTGATTGCCGGTGGTGCAGGCCTGCAGTTGGGCCTGCGCCTGCTGGCGCCGGGCCGCAAGCGCCGCATCGATGCCTTGATCGAAGGCGGCGTGATTGGTGCGCGGCTGTGCCTGGGCGTAGCCTTCATGCTACTGGTGGCCGCTTTCATCGAGGCCTTCTGGTCATCGATCGCGTGGGTGCCGATGTGGGGCAAGCTCAGCGTATCGGCAGTGCTGTGGACGGTCGTGCTGCTGTGGTTGTGGCGCGGCGGGCGTGGAGGCGGTCATGCGGATTGACCAACTCGATGTGGTGCTGCGTGCGCGCTCGCAGTGGGAGGCAATGGAACTGGGCACCGCCCTGGTGCGCCGCCACGCCGGGGCGATCTGGAAACCCTGGATCCTGCTGACCCTGCCCGTGTTTGCCCTGCTCAACCTGCTGGGCTGGTGGCTGGACAGCTTCTGGCTGTCCAGCTTGATCCTGTGGTGGTTCAAGCCGCTGTTCGAACGCATTCCGCTGTACGTGATCTCGCGCGGCGCATTCGGTGCCGAACCCAGCACACGCCAGACCCTGCGCGCGCAGTGGAACTGGGGTTGGCGCGGCATCGGCGCCTACCTCGGCTGGCGCCGGCTCAGTCCGGCGCGCTCACTGCTGATGCCAGTCGATCTGCTGGAAGGCGGCGATGCCGCACAACGGCGCGCGCGCCGGCATGCGCTGGGCGGTGCCAGCTACGGCCACGCCTCCCTGCTTACCTGGGTCTGCTGGCACTTCGAGACGATGCTGCAGCTTGCCGGTGTCGCCCTGGTCTTCATGTTCGTGCCGGTGGAACTGCTGTCCGAATCGTTGCGCGCCACCTGGGAACTGATTGGCGAGGACACCCCGGCATGGGCGTGGATAGGCTTCAACCTGCTGGCGTGGCTGGCCATGACCTTGATCAGCCCGTTCTACAGCGGCGCCGGCTTTGGCCTGTACCTCAACCGCCGCACCCAGCTGGAAGCCTGGGACGTGGAGATCGCCTTCCGTCGCCTGCGCGAACGCCTGGCCGGGATGGCACCCATGCTGGTGTTGTTGCTGGCCGTATTCGCGCTGCCGTCGCTGCAGGCACGGGCACAGGATGCGGCGGACACGGATGCCGGCAGCAGCCACGGCAATCACAAGACCGTAGTGCAGGCAGATGCTGCTCCCACCAGTGCAACCTCACCGCAGCAGATGTTCGGTGCTGCGCCGGCTGACACCGCCGGTTTCCGCCAAGCAGCTGCCCGCGCCTATGAAGATCCGCAGCTGGGCGCCAAGCGCAACGTGACCCGCTGGGTGAGGAAGGCTTCGGACAAGACGCCCGACGCCAAGGACGATAAGGACGGCCCCGATGCAGGCCCGATCTTCAATGCCATCGCCAAGGCGGTGGCGCTGATCGGTGAAAGCATCCTGTGGATACTGCTCGGTGTGTTGCTGCTGGTACTCGCGCTCACCGCACGCTGGTGGCTGCCGTGGTTCCGTGGCGATGGCCGCAGCACCCGCGAGGTGCACGCGCCGGCAACCCAGGAGGCACTGCTGCTGCCGGAAGTACTGCCGCCCGACATCCTCGGCAGCGCCCGCCGACTCTGGCGCGAGGGCAAGCCGCGCCATGCGCTGGCATTGCTGTACCGCGCCTCGGTGGAAGTGCTGGTCGAACGCGGCAACGTGATCCTGCCACCGGGTGCCACCGAGGCGCAGTGCCTGCGTGCATCGCGCAAGATGCCGCAGGAAGCCGACCGCAGCCTGTTCGCGCGCATGGTGCGCACCTGGCAGTACGCCGCCTATGCCGGCCGCCTGCCGAGCGATGAAGAATTCGAAACGCTGACCAAGGAACTGCAGCAGCAGTACGGGTGGCCGGCATGAACGCGGCGCTGCGTAATTCACTCATTGTGGTGCTGCTGTTGCTGACGGCGCTGATCGCATTCTGGTTCGTACGCAACTTCGAGCGGGCCAGCGAAGAGATCACCCTGCCCGCTTACGGCGAGCCGACCTACAACGCGCTATACGCGTTGCGCGAGACCCTGATCCGCGATGGCAGCAAGGCTGAAACCCGCCGCCAGCTCGATCTTCCGGCCATGCAACTGCAGCCTGGCGATACCGTGTTGATGCTCGACGACCCGCGCCTGCTCACTCCAACACAGGTGGAAAGCCTGCTGGACTGGCTGCAGTTCGGCGGCCACTTGGTGTTGCAGGCGCCTGACACCGACGAAGACCTCGATGGTGACGAACAAGGCCTGCTGGAACGTCTTGGCGTGGTCCCCAGTGAGGTCCCGGCGCGTTGCCAGATCTGGCAGGTGCCAGGCCAGGAATCGCACAACGAATTCTGCAGCGGCAACCGCTTCACCCTCGCCGAGAAAGCCCGCGCCGAGCGCCGCTGGACCGACGCGGGTGACGACGGCACCTTGGCGTATGCGCGCCTGCGCTACGGCTTGGGCCGGGTCGATGTACTGGGCAGCATGGACTTCCTGCTCAATGGCGGCGGCGAACGCGATACCGGCCTGCGCGACATCCCGCACCGCGATCTCACCCGCCTGGTGCTTGCACCCAACTACGGCAAGGGCACCACCCACCTGATCTATGCGATGGAGCTGCCATCGCTGTGGAAAACGCTGTTCCAGCGTGGCTGGCCAGTGTGGGTTCCGTTGCTGCTCGCGCTGCTGGCGTGGCTATGGATGCGCTGCCAGCGCTTCGGCGCTCTGCTGCCCTCGCCACGGGAAGACCGTCGCTCGCTGCTGGAACACGTACGCGCCAGCGGCGAGCACCTGCACCGCTACCGCAAGTCGCCGCTGCTATACGACGCCGTGCGCCAGGCCTTCCTCACCCGTCTGCGCCGTCGCGTGCCGGTGGCCGCCGCTTTGAGCGGCGATGCCCAGGCGCAGGCCATTGCCGATCACCTGCAGTGGCCGATCAGCCGCGTGCAGACTGCCTTGCAGATTCCCCCTTCGCAGGACGACATTGCCCTGCGTGACCGTATCCGCTTGCTCATCCAGATGAGAAACCAGCTATGACCGACGAGCTCACTCCGCCTGCCCTCCCCGGCGATGCACCCGCACCGACGCCCGCGCCTGTTCCCGCGCCGGTCAACACGGATCTGATTGAACGCGTCGAGCGCATCCGCGAAGCGGTAGGCCATGCCTTCATCGGCCAGAGCGACGTGCTGGACCAGATCCTGATCGCCCTGCTGGCCGGTGGCCACGTGCTGATCGAAGGCGTGCCCGGGCTGGGCAAGACGCTGCTGGTACGCGCCCTGGCACAGGCATTGGAACTGGACTACGCACGCGTGCAGTTCACCCCGGACCTGATGCCCAGCGACGTCAGCGGCCACGCCGTCTACGACCCCAAGACCGAGAGCTTCAAGATCCGTCGCGGCCCGGTGTTCACCAACCTGCTGCTGGCCGACGAAATCAACCGCGCCCCGGCCAAGACCCAGTCGGCGCTGCTGGAAGTGATGCAGGAAGGCCAGGTCACCATCGAAGGCAAGGGTTTCTCGCTGACACCGCCATTCCTGACCATGGCCACGCAGAACCCGGTCGAGCAGGAAGGCACCTATCCGCTGCCGGAAGCACAGCTGGACCGTTTCCTGCTGAAGGTGCTGATCGACTACCCGCAGCTGGAAGACGAAAAGCAGATGGTGCAGGCGATCACCACGGGCCGCACCGCCAGCGACTTCAACCTCAGCCAGGTACCGCGCGTACTCAGCGGCGCCGATGTAGTGGAACTGCAGAAGGCGGTAGCTGCGATCACCGTTGACCCGCAGGTGATCGATTACGCCGTGCGCATTGTCGCGGCAACCCGCAAGTGGCCGGGCATCGCCCTCGGCGCCGGCCCGCGCGGCAGCATCGCGCTCGTTCGCGCAGCACGCGCACAGGCGGTGCTGTCCGGTCGTGACTTCGTCACCCCGGACGACGTACGCGAGATCGCCAAGCCGGCATTGCGCCACCGCATCGCGCTGGCCCCGGAACTGCAGATCGAAGGCCAATCCGCCGACGACGCCCTGACCGCGCTGCTCGCCAAGGTGGAGGCCCCGCGCAAGTGAGCAAAGCGGCAAGCAGCGCCAGCACCTCAAACGAAGCCCGTGCTTCAGCCCCCGCCCTTGCGCGCGCAGCGCGAAGGGGAAGGTTGGGGAGGGATGCTTTCGCTTCTACCCCCGCCCTTGCGCGCGCAGCGCGGAGGGGAAGGTTGGGGAGGGGTGCTTTCGCTTCTACCCCCTCCCTTGCGCGCGCAGCGCGAAGGGGAAGGTTGGAGAGGGGGGCTTCGGCTCTTGCTGTTGCTCCTCAGCGCCAAACCCCAAGTCACCAACCAACCTGGCCCACGCAGTGAGACCCGCTCCCCTACTGATCACCCTGCTGGTGCTGTGGAGCCTGCTCGGCCTGCCAGTTGCCCTGCACTACCTGCCACTGCAGGCATGGACCATCAGCGCAGCGGCAATCGGCGTGCTCGCCTTGCTCGATCTCCTGCTGCTGTGGCGCAAGCCCAGCCCACAGGTACGGCGCGAACTCCCCGACTCCCTGGCCCTGGGCGTCGAGCGTGAAACCTGGCTGCAGCTGGATTCCTATGGCAAGCAACGCGTCGATGTATTCGACCTGCTGCCCGACGGCTGGAACAGCAACGGCCTGCCGCGTCGGTTGAAACTTGGCAAAGCCAGCGAAACCCGTTTCAGCTATCGCTTCACCCCGGCCAATCGCGGCACTTTCGTGTTTGATGGCGTGCATCTTCGCCTGCATTCACCGCTGCGCCTATGGCGGCAACAGCGCACTGTTGGCACGCCGCAAACCGTGCGCGTCTATCCCAACTTCGCCCCGCTTACCCGCTTCGCCCTGCTCAGCGCCGAGATGGCATCACGACTGGTAGGCGCACATCTGAAGCGTCGTCGTGGCGAAGGCACCGATTTCCATCAGATGCGCGAATACCGCGTCGGCGACAGCCTGCGCCAGATTGACTGGAAGGCCACCGCGCGCGCGCGCAAGCTGATTTCGCGTGAGTACCAGGACGAAAAGAACCAGCAGCTGGTGATGATGATAGATACCGGCCGGCGGATGATGGCCGACGAAGGCGGGTTGTCGCATTTCGACCATGTGCTCAACGCCTCGCTGGTGGTGTCGTATCTGGCGTTGCGCCAGGGCGACGGCGTCGGCCTGTTCGCCAGCGGTGGTGACAGCCGTTGGGTAGCACCGAAGCGCGGCATGGGCGCGATCGACAGCTTGTTGCGTGCCAGCTACGACCTGCAGCCCAAGCCGGTGGCCACCGACTATCTTGCTGCAGCCACGGAGCTGTCATTGCGGCAGTCACGGCGCAGTCTGGTGATGCTGGTCACCAACGTTCGCGACGAAGATATCGAGGATCTGTTGGCCGCCGTTCGTCTGCTGCAGAAGCGACATCTGGTCTGCGTGGCCAGCCTGCGTGAGCGCGAACTGGATCAAGCCTTTGCACGCGACGTGGAAACCGTGCCCGAGGCGATACAGGCCGGCGCGATTGCCACTTACCTGCAGCAGCGCAGCGATGCGCATGAAGTACTGCGCAGCCATCGCGTGATGGTGCTGGACGTCACCGCTGAAGAATTGCCGGCAGCGTTGGTTGAACGCTACCTCGCGGTAAAGCGCGACGGCCTGCTGTAACCGGCTTCGCGGCTCACGCCGCTCCTACAAAAGCTGCGCCATGTAGTGCCGAGCCATGCTCGGCAGGAGCATTACCGGTAAAGCCTCAGCCGAGCATGGCTCGGCTCTACAGTGGCATTCAGGCCCAACAGCCGCTTACAGATAAATCCTGGTCGTGCCCTGCGGCGCATCATCAATGATGGCGTGCGGCAGGAAACGAGCGCTGTCGCGGGTGATGCGGCTATTGTCTTCGCGAATGCCGACACCACAGGCGCGGTCACCCACCACCCAGCTGCCCACCAACGGATAGTTGCCATCAAACACCGGCAAGGCATGGAACGCCTGGCGGATGCTCGGTCCGTTATACGGCCCTTCGCTCTCCTGCCAGCTGCCGTCGCTCATGTGCATGGCCACATTGGCGCCTTCGCGCGAATGCAGTGGCTTGCGCACCCAACCAGCCGGCAAGGCACTGCCATCGTCGAAATAGGATTCCAGCAGATTCGGGTGGCCGCGATGGCGCTCCCACAACAACGGCAGGATGCCCTTGTTGCTCAACACCGCCTTCCACGCCGGCTCCAGCAACTGCACGCCCGAACGCGGCAAGGCCGCGCCGAACTCCTCGCGCATCAGGTCTTCCAACGGGTACAGCTTGAATAGACTGCCGATCACCACGTCGTCCAGATCGGTGAAACGGCCGTCAGCCGACAAACCGATGTCCTCGATGGCAATCGCCGCCGCGTGCAAGCCGGCCTGCGCCGCGCAATCACGCAGATAGGCCACCGTACCCTGGTCTTCCTCCGACTCACCCACCGCGCTGAAATACAACGGCGGCGGCAGGCGTGAGGTCAACTCGGCAAAACGCTCAACCAGGTTCTCATGGATGGAGTTGAACTGATCGGCCTGCTGCGGCAATGCGCCACGGTTGCGCTGATCTTCCAACCACTGCCACTGGAAAAACGATGCTTCGTACAACGACGTCGGCGTGTCGTAGTTGAGTTCGTACAGTTTGGCTGGGCCATTGCCGTCGTAGGCGAAATCCAAGCGGCCATACAGATGCGGATCACGGCGGCGCCAGCTTTCGGCGATCCAGTCACGGAACGCTTCGGGAATGGCCAGCTGCGCCATCAGCGCATCGCTGCCCACCACCTCACCGACCAGATCCATCGCCATCGCATGCAACTCGGCGCTGGGATCTTCGATGTCGTTTTCGATCTGGCGCAGGGTAAACGCGTAGTACGCGCTTTCATCCCAATACGGTGCACCGTCGATGGTGTGGAAGCGGAAGCCCGCTTCCGCAGCACGGGCCTTCCAGTTGCCGCGTTCGGCAATTGCAACGCGCTTCACTGCATCAACCGCCGACGCTGCTGCGGCCGCCGCTACGCGCACCAAAACCACCACGGCTGGCAGTGACGGCGCGGTTCGGGGTGGCGGTGACCGGCGCCAGGCCAGCCTTGCCAGCGCCGATGCCGCTACCGGTGTTCAAACCACCGGTGCCGCCCGGTGCGGCCGGCTTGGCCCAACCATTGGCGTTGTCCTTGAATGCAGGCTGCGATGCCGGCGGTGCGGCCACGGCGCCACGGCTGCCGTTGAGCATCTGCGACATGAAGAAGCCCATCATCATCGGACCGATGAACGAGGTGCCGGCGCTGGTGTGCTGCTGCACGCACTGCTCGGCCGGGTATTCCTTGGCGCACTCTTCCTTGCTGGCGTACTTGGGCGCGGCGTCGGCGGACTGCTTCTGCGCGGTGGCAAATGCCTCGCGGCAGCTGGACGGATTGCCGGTGGCTTCGCTGCAGGCTTCCACCGAGGTGTACAGCCCTTCCTGCACCTGCACCGTTTCGTCCTTCTGGCAGGCGGTCAGCAGCAGCGGCACGGCGCTCATCAGCACCAGTGCGGTGGCCTTGGATCGCTTCATGGTCGGTTCCCCGTCAATTTGATTCCCAATAATGCCCGATGAAGGCAGCGAGGCGGAAACCGGAAAACTCCTGAAACTGAATCGGATTTCAGCTGGTTCTTGGAAAGGCTTGGGCTGGCTGGGGTTTGGGTATTTTTTGTGCGCGTAGCTATTCAGCACGTGGGCGCAGGCGGCGCTTTGGATGAGCAAAATCCAGAGCCCCCTCCCCAACCCTCCCCTGCGCTGCGCGCAAGGGAGGGGG
>NZ_JBRREF010000065.1:0-26930 GCF_056760135.1 Stenotrophomonas sp. STEN023
GAAGAAGATCTTAGGCGGCCTGACACCGGCCGCCTATGCCCAACAGTTGGCGGCCAAAGCCGCTACGATTAAATCTGGACTCTAAAGGGCCCCGCTACTGAAAGCGGGGGGGACGTCGCCGCCATAACCTGCAGCGAAGAAAACTCGTAGCCACAGTACCCTTTCAAATCTAAGGTTACAGAGCCCCGTGCCTCGCATACTTTGCCAAGATAATATTCAACATCTACTAGGCTAGGATCCGACTCCAGCCCCCCTTTTGCGGCAGTGCCGTACCCCAATATCCATGACATATCAGATTTCACAATCTCACTTCCTAGCTGATGCAGTCCCAAGATAAGACTACCAGTTACATGCCTATGCCCTGATGGATAACCACGCCCATCTGTTACTCACACCCAACAGCACTGGTGCTATAGGTAAGGTAGTGCAGCGACTGGGGAGAAATCACGTTGGCCCGATCAACGGGACGCATGAACGCACCGGTACACTATGTGAGGGCCACTACAAAGCCAGCTTGGTAGATAGCGATGACTATCTGCTGCGCTGCATGCGCTACATCGAACTCGACCCTATACGGGTTGCCGTGATTGCAGCCCCTAGAAATACACGTGGTCGAGCTACAGAACCCTCCTTGGACTTCGAACCGACACCCGTCTTACTCATCACCCACAATGGTTGGAAGTTGAAGCCACTGCCACCCAGCGGGCCACCTGGCGGCACCAGTTCTCGCAAGAGGGGTCGGATCTGGAGCTAGAACAGATCCGTATCCGCTTGCAGTAATAGCGCGCGCTTAGCTCCTCGAGCCATCAAACAATAGTCGACGCCAAAATCCAACAGTTCGCGGAAACCCGCGCAGCGCCTCGACCAACCAAGAACAAGAACGGCTAGAAGTGACCCTGACGCCGTTCCCTACACGGCTCCTTTCCGCGACGACTACTCACCAACGTACATCCGCCTGAAAAGACTGCGGATAGAAGACCCTACAATCAGGCGATCCTTCTCAAAATCCAAAGAATCGGAAGCCACAAAATATCGACTTATATGCTCCGGAAAGTCTTTCGCAGCAACAGGAGCACTCGGAATTAAGTATCTGAAATAATCGCCCATTTCCACATCTTTGTCGTAGCCAACTGGGTAATCCACGCCCGGCGCATCGCCTTCAACACCATGATAAACAAATGCCCCGACATTAACCGCAAGACTCGGCTCTGCAAACCTGCCTGCATCATAATAATCTTGCAACAAAAAATCCTTAACTTCCTCGCGAGATTGAAACCTAGCCTTTCGCCATCGCGAAAACATATCAACATCAAAATCCGACGAACCCGTCACACCCGCGCGACAGGCAACGCCTCCCTCCCAAAGAAAATCTGACACTCCATCCAAACGCTGATCTATCGAATCCATATTCAGCAACACATCTGGAATATCGCCAAAACAATTATTCACCATAACAGCAACGCGATCATTTATATCGACCGCGATCCATGTGTAAATCACCCCAAAACCCGGGATCCATCCTGGACCAAGACCACTCATTTAATTTAATCCCTTTGGCCATACAGCCTCACAGTTACCACAGGGTTCAACAACAGCATCTGAAGACAGCGCGCCCTGTCGACGATAAACCTCCGCGCGGCCAGAAGTATGCGCTGCGTTGGGAACACTTCAAGGCAAGTGTGCGTGCAAAAGTCGAACACCCGTTCCGGTTGGTGAAGCGCCAGCTTGGTTGCGCCAAGATGCACTATCGCAATCTGGTCAAGGACACAGCGCAGATGCTTGCACTGCCTGCGCCGTCATTATGGATGACGCGGCAGCAATTGCTGCCGCAGACGGAGTAGCTGCGCCTGCAGGACGGGAAATACCGTCCTGTAGCGTAAATAGCAAACCGAACGTTACTTCTCCCCGCCTCGATATCGCTGCTGCTGTGATAAACGGGGAAATCTGCGTGTCTGAGCTGATTGATCAGACCACCGCTAAGATACAGCAAAATAGAGGTTATAAAGGAGCATACACCAACCTACCAACACTACCAGTATCTCTGCGGGAACCACCCGCCTATTCAGCGCAAAACGAATTATAAAAATACAGTGAGAACAGGCACCGCCAAAATACCCATCCAAGGCATCAAATCCCGATAAGGAGATAATTCACCGTGACTAAAACCAAAAAAACTGGGGTCCTGAAACACTAGTCTATTCAAAATCATTAAGAATAAATAAGATAAAGCTAAAACCCACATCAACAGATGCATTCAATCAACAATCGCACAGATAACCCGCCACGAGCAGCTCTTCAAATTATTCACCAATTCCCCTTATTGAATTTATTCCAATCAGTATTTGGAGGCAAAGGCACCTGTCCTTTCTCACGATAGAGCCATTCGAGTTCCGGGTTTACTCGCGAGCCCCCGCGCTCTCATGCAGCAGTCGAAGCCAGAACCCAACGGTTCGCGGGAACCCGCCAAGCGCATCGACCAACCAAAAACAAGACTGGCTCGAATTGAACCCGGCACCGTTCTTGCGCCATTACTCGCACCTGACTATTTGCGGAGCAACGATCCAAGAAAACTCCCAATCCGCCCGAGTGAAGACTCACTACTCCTGGAATTCTCAAACTCTGATGCTATATCGGGATACCTTGGACTTCGTCCATCGAGCACCAAATCACCAGGATAGTGCGGGTGTTCGATACAAAGCTCATCATCGACGCCGACGACCTTGGCGACCACTGCTGCTTCGATACACCAGCAACCAAAATATCCGCCCTGCACACCACGCTCTTCGTCAGCGCAAAACACCCACCAATAAGGTGTTCTATGCTCCGAGGGAAAATCGCGCGAGCCAGCATCAAGAAGTCCTTGAAACCACCCATCAACGTAGCGTCTAAGTTGTTGCGCGCCTTCTCCGCAAGCAGCATCAAGAATCCCAACCAACCCTCCGTATGCCTTTGAGAAACAAACCAATCCTCCAATTTCTCGACCCGAGTCGCGATACGCGATAACCCTGTCCAATACGGCATCCTGGCCAACGTTACCAACCAACGTGATGAGCCGCCGCCATTGTGACTCGGGAATATCAAGAAGGATTGCCAAACCAACTACGCGAAAACAATAATCGTAGAAATCTATATTAACGACCCAGGAGTTCCGAATACGGATCTGCGCTTCGCTATATACACCTTTCTCCAACCGTACAGACTCCTCCCATGCCCCTAGTAAGGTTTCAAACAAAGGCACCAAGCTAGACACATCATCGCCGCGTGAGTACTTCGAGAGCATGAGCTCCAAAGTGGTCTTGGCGAGATCAAGCGTGTACTGCGGTCGATGATGCCTATTCCCTTCCGACGCATCCAAGATGCGTCGCATTCGAACCAGCTCCCCTGCACGAAAATCAACCCATTCATTCCAAAACTTCAAGGAATATCTAGAATCACGCTTCATTAGTGCTCCGGAGTCTTGTGCTGCACAATTTTCGTCGCCAAATCGGGTCTTGGGAAAATTTTACCATTCGCATCTATCATCGCGACGGAAACACCTCCCTGCGGGTCAGTATGCACCAACCATTTCTCAACTCGACCACTTTGCAAAGCTGCGTTTACATCAGCAGCCAAGCGGCGGTCGGTTACGGCGTTCACGATTCGATTGGTACCCGTCACCGCTCCCGTCAACCACGAATCGCTCATCTGCATCCCATCAAGACTCTCGCGCAAATTCGATCTACCGAATTTGTACTCTATGAGAACAAAATCGACATCTGGCCTGTTCGTCCGATACAAGTCATCTAGTCCTGGGGTACCTGCACCTTGAAGACGCGCCAGCTTCTGCCCATCGGGGAGGATGTGGTTAACTTGCCGCTCTCCAAACACCTCCCCAACCACGCGTTTCTGATCGTCAGTAAGCGCGGAAAAATCCAAAAGCGGCCTGCCGTCCGCACCATGGAGCCCCCCGCTTTTGATCAAAGCTTCACTAGCGCTTCGGTTGAGAAATTCGTCCAATTTTCTTCCCGCAAGCGGCACCCATTTTCCACCAACAAGCTGAACAGCTGCTCCACCTGCATATCCTGTGAGTGTTCCGAGCGCAGAGTCGAACGTGAGTCCGCCAATCTGATTGGCGTCCATTGTTACCATCTGATCTATCTTTCTCTCTATCGAATGTGCGGGAATATCACTCGCGAACCAATCTATCAGGTTAGATACCATTCCAGACGCACCTTTGTATGCATCCTCGGCGACGCCGCCAGCGCCTCGGCCGACGAAATAGTCATATATCCCTTTCGCTCGGTCAGGCGTCGACAGAGCCCTTGCAATAAAGCCGTCGGCCATAGCCGAAAGCTTGCCGTCGGGATAAAAGCCTGACGTAACCAGCCCTCCCCCAGTAGCAGTATCCACGAAGGATGAAACCAGTTTGTTCCACTCACCTTCTGCCCAAGACTTCGCATCCGCGTGATGACGATTCAAACAAGTCAAGTCCTCGCCGCATACTGCAGCCGCGCTGCGCAGCTGCTCGTAGATTCCTTTTTCGATTTCCCGCTTGCCATCGAACAGTTCCATGTCCCTGCGCTTATCCAGATCATTCATGGCATCAGTGATCTGCTTTTTGCAGCCAGCGACGTCCCCACCTTTGCTGTCGCAAGCCGCGTACGCCGTATTCGCCGCCACCACTTCGGAAACCGCAAGCCAATTGTTCTCCACCGAATTCTTTGCGACCGCAGCTCCCATACTCCCGCTTGATAGATCCCCTCCCAAAATACCGCCAGCCAAAGCCCCAACTGCCTGCGACAACGCGAGGATCGCCTCCTTTTGCGCACCATCCAGCTCGCCGGTGTGCCCTGGATACAGCGCCTCCGTCAGTAACTTCGCCGACAGCTCACCACCTGCCGCCGCTGCAGCACCCCCAGCAGCGCTGCCTCCATTGACCTCAGCCAACAACGCACCTAACAGCGCATGTGAAAGCAGCTGCGCTGCCGCATTCGGATCGCTGCCGTGGTTCTCATCGAACTTGTTGCCAATCAGGTTCGCGACGTAAGGCGCCAGCGCATTCGTAGCTACCACCCCGCCACCTTGGCCTGAGACCACGCCCACCAACAACGTGGTCACTGCTTCCAACGCACGGCCCTTCTCACTGCCGATGCCCCAGCTCTTTAGCTGTGCCTCAGCGGCCTTGAACTCCGTGCCGCGATTGAGCTGCAGCACCGCTGCCCGCTCCCCAGGACTCAGCCCCTCAAACCGCGCTCTCTCCTCATCACCCAACCCCGCAACGTAATCATTCTCCAGACTACGCATCGCCTGATTGGCGATATCGTTCGCCACCTGCTTGCTGGCCGACATTACCGCGCCCATCGCGCCGGCCATGATCTGCTGGTCGGCCAGCAGCTTGTCTGCGTTCGGCAGTGCCTCCAGCGCCCGGTGCGCTGCAGCTGCATCGGTATTCACTCCAAGCTCGGCAGCAGTGGTCTGCTTGCCGCCGATGACAATGTTGCCTTCGGTCAATGTGGCGTAAGTGGTGCTGTCGTCACCACCCTTCTCGTTCATCGGCACACCGCCGCCGAAACTCGGCGCTGCCCCCTCCGCCACAGGCGTCCAGCCTTCAACGCGACCGCCGTAACCGCCACTGATGCTGCCGGAGCTTGTCTTGTGCTCCATCTCGTTCTGCAGATCACTGAACGTCAACGTCTGCGCGCTCAGTTCACTCTTGCCCGCATTGGTACTGGCAATCGCACCACCAACCAGATTCACATGACCGGCTTCGACGTGATAGCCACCCTCGCCTGCAAACAAGCCCGACTGTTCGCCAACGCCCTGGTAGCTGCCGTTGGACTTGCCTCCACTGGCATAGCCGTCAACGCCCCACGCATTACCCCACGCCACTTGCACGCGGCCGCCGACCTGGCTGTTCTTCGACATGCTCTCTGCGGTGTCCTGCAGCGATTCGATGTTCAGCGTGCCGCCGGTCCGCACGTCAATGCGATCGGCAGTAGCCGTGGCACCGCGCAGAGTGGTGTCGCCATCGGCCTTCAGCGAGATGTTCTGGCCGCTGAGTGTGGTGTTCTGCCACGTTGCGCTGTCCGAGTTCGACTTGCTGCTGCCCACGCTTGCTTCGGCATAAACATAAAAACCGGTTTGCGCACCAACGGTAACGCCCACGCCCACTTCAGCGCCGGCGTTGCTGCTCTTGCTCTTGTCCTGCAGGTGGGTCTGCCCGGCTTCGAGCAAGATGTCCCGCGCCGAATCCAGGCTGATCGTGTTGCCGGCGCTCAGGTTGCCTTGCACCACGTGGATGTCGCCACTGGTGCTGGTCAGGTTGAGGTTACCGCCTGCCTGCAGGGTGGAGCCCTGCGATACCACGCTGTTGCCCTCGGCACTGCTACTGGACGATTTGAAGCCCACACCAGCTTCTGCGCTGAACAGCGCGCCACTGCCACCGACACCTGCGGCATTGGCGATGGCGCTGGCCGATTGATAGGCACTGGCCGCTGCGGCCATGCCTTGCATCTGCGACAGCCGCCCATCTGACTGGCGTGCGCCATCAACGTTGTTGATCAAGTCGATCAGCGGCGACTTCACCCGCGCGAACGCACCAATCTTCAAGTCCTCGTCGCTCTGTGAGTAATGCCCCACCTCATTGGCGGTGAGCACCTCGATCTTCGCCGCGGTGATATTGATGTTTTTGTCGGCCACCACGTTGCTGGCAATCTGGCTGTAGGTGCCGCCTGCGCTGAGGTTCACGTTGCCGCCCAAGCTGCCGACGTTACTCGCCACCTGCGAGACCTGCCCACTTTCATCCGCATGCTGCTGGCGGTGCCAACCGGAGAACTTCTCCGTGTCCGATATCTGCACCGTGCCGATGGCTTTGCTCGGGGAGCTGTTGGCATTACCTACCGTGTCCTGGCCACTGCCAATGCTCAGGTCACCTGCTGCGTGGATGTTGACGTCCTTCTCGGCAACTACATTGGCTGCAGTGAGGCGGATGTCGCCTTCACTGGTAGCCATACGCACGCCACCGCCCACCGACAACTGCGTGCCGGTAATGGTGTCGCTGGTGCCGGTACCTTCACCACGCGAGTTGTTGGTGCCGAACGGCAGGCCGCTGGCGTTGTTTGCCATGCCCCAGCCCTTGCTGCGGCTGCTGCTATCCGAGCTCTCGGTGTTGTGGGCGACATCGAACACGATGTCCTTGGTTGCCAGCAGCAAGGCATCGCGCTCGGCCGCCATCTGCGCGCCCTGGCTATAGATGGAACCGCCATTGGCAATCAACGTCAGGTCACCGCCAGCACTGAGCTGGCTCACCCGCGCATCGCTGGTGGAACCGCTCTGGTTACTGCTGGAACGCTGACTGCCTGCAGTAACAACCACCGGAGTGGTCGCGGCACGCTACGCCTTCCGCGGTGCGGGTGATCTTGCCCATGGTCGAGCCGCTGTCCGCCATGCCGTCAGTCGTGGAGTCGCGAGCACTGCGACAAGCCTTGCCGGGATCGTAGGTTACGCCCACCGAGAACCCGCTGGACTTGCTCGTTGCGCTGTTCTGCGTATCCAGCGTGTCCTGGCGGGCAATAAGGTTGATGTCCTTGCCCGCCAGCGTCAGGTCCTGACCCGCAGCGAGATCGGAGGCTGCGATCGTCAACTGGTTGCCGGCACTGACCGTGAGGTTTCCGTTGATGGAGCCCACTGCAGACGCAACCTGCGTCGTGCTCTCCAACGTGCTCTGCGTGGTACTGGAGGACTTTCCATAACCCACACTGGCCACGCCACCGGACAGCGCGCCGGTCAGACCCGACTTCTTCTGTTTGAAGTCATGCGCTTCCTGATGGGTATCCTGCGCAGACTCGATCACCACGTTGTTGCCTGCAAAGAGGCCGACGTTGCCGTCACCAATAACCTGCGCGCCTTGCAAGGTAAGGTTATTGCCCGCCGCAACACTTGCAGCCTGGCCGGTTATCGTGGTTCCTATCGCATAACTGTCATGCCACTCATCATGCGTGGTCGTGGTCTTGCTCTTGAGGAAGCCCTTCTTCTTGCGTTGCTCGTCGATGGTCAGGTCGTGCTGTTCCTGCGCAGCCGTCAGGTTGACGTCGCGGCCTGCAGAAACACCGATACCGCCTTCGTCGCTGGCGACAGAGGTTGCTTGCAAGGTGACGTCTCGACCGGCTTGCAACGCGATATCACCGCCTGCGGTGATCTGTGTGCCGCGCACGGTTTCATCACTTGCCGATACTGCACGCGAGGACTTCTTTCCTGCAGAACCGGTGTCGAACGTACTGACATCCACAGCAACACTGCTGTTGATGTCGCGCCCGGCCTGCACGGCGATTGCGTTGCCCGCGTTGACGTTGGCTGCAGCAAGATTGACGTCGTTGCCTGCCTGCAGCACCACATTGCCGGCACCGCTCACGGTGCTGCCTACATGCGTGGTCTGGCTGTTGCGCACGTAGTTGCGACTGTCGGTGGTGAGGTCGAGGCTTTGCTTCTGGGCGATGGTTTCCAGGTTGAGGTTACCGCCCGCGGCGAGCACGGTGGCTCCACTCATGCCGGCATTGATTACCTGTGCGCCGGTCAGGGTGACGTCGCCGCCGGCATTGACCGTAAGCGCGCCGATACCGCTTGGGCTGGTGACATACAGCCCGGCCACACGGTCGATGCTGGTGCTGCTCTGTGCATGCGAGCCGCCGTTCTCCCAACTGCGCGTGGTGCTGGCCACGGTAACGTTGCCGCCGGCCTTGACGCTGAGCGCATCGGTGGCGGTCACCTTGCTGCCAATGATGTCGATGTCCTGCCGGGCCTGCAGCCCCACCTGCTCGCCGCTGATATTTACGCCTGCGAGGTTGCGGATGTTGCCTGCGTCGATGAACACCAACTTGCGCCCAGCCACGTCGCCCTGGTTGACGAAGTCGCCACGCAGCTTGAGGTGAACACTGGCGCCGTCACATCACCCAGCCAATAGCGCCGAAAGTTTACCTGACACCGTTCTTCAGTTCAGGCTGACCCCGCTCTTGGCTTGGCAATAAATTACGAGGAGTAGACACAATCCAACCTGCCCCCCTCCGGTTCTCGCCCCTACCACTCCCGAATCCTATCCATTGCTTCTTGCAACAGAGCTTCATCTTTAGGATGGCGAACGAGATACCGCCGACAGGCCTCCATAAGAACCTCCGCACAAACCGCTTCACTAACGATCATTTCCAACACGTCTATCCCCGGACTTCCATATCCAAATTCGACACCCTCAAACAAATCCTCTTCCGACCAGCCATTCGGCTCAGGAAACCTACAATAGGCCCCGTCCACACTATAACCCACACGATTCGATATCAAACAAACAGCATAAATAAATGAACCATAGCCATAAACAGAATCCCAATAGGCCTTCATAATCCAATCGGCAGTGAGCCCGTCGTACGGCTCGTCAAATAAGTCCACGTCAAATTCCTGCCATTTAGGATGAAAATTAGCAACCGCGCCCGTGGCCCTGTCCAAATACACCCTGAAAGAAATACCTCCCACAGAAGCGTCATACTGAAACTTTCCTTCTGATCGCGCTTTAAGATAACCACCTTCAGCAGCAGTCCCGCCGAGATTATAAATCTGCGCATCAGAAAAATAGGCCGGATCATAAACCGTTTTATCGTAAACCTGAGACTTATATCCAATTTGATTCCCCGCCCTATCATACGCAGGAATTTTGTACTTGACTGTATAAATACCGACTGAGCGTTGAACTGGGCCACCCAAAATCTGCAGGCCGTTACTTGAAGCAAAGAAGGAAAATTCCTGGAGATTATGCCCACCAGCGACGCCACTTTTCTGCGCGAACCCATCAACAGTAGAAATGTGCCGTTCAATGTTTGAATTGAAAACAACAGAACTCGGTATGTTGTTCCCAATACGCATGTCCCCGGAAATATATCGAGAAGGAAATGCCACATTGTATTCAGTTAGAGTCGACTGAACATAGCTATCGGCCGGGCCCGAAACTGGCCCGCCTCCCACGACATTTTTAGGCCGCAACACCTGAACGGACCCAGCAAGATCCATAGCCACGGCACCAAATTGATTAGCACCAGCAACTTGCTCTGGCGTTCCTCCTACCATATTACTCAATCCATCCGGTAACCCGAATAGTGGACCTAACCGCGCAATCTCGATCTGATTTCGCGAATCCAGCGTTAGCCCGCCCCGCGGCGCTTTAGTTTGCGGCCCTACCCAATCAGTTTCTGTCAACAGCCGAAGAACGTGTTGATATAAATCTGGAAGTGGCTTCCCCAAATCCGAGCTGGCCGCCAATCCGCGCGCCAGTAGAGAGTCATACTCTTTTGTCCCTGGCTTCATACTGAACAACACGAACTGCTCTTCCGGAGCTGATGAGCGTGCCGGTCTGCAGGCGATTCAGGCCAGCATCTATCGCCTCCTGCGAACTGGCGATCACCGCGCCCTTCAGGTCGGTATTGCCCGCAACGGTGATATCGAACCCACCTGCGCCAGCCTGGATGCCGCTCTGCTCGGTGACGCTGGCGTAGTCGCCATCGACCTTACTGCTGCTATAGCTGGCACTGCCACTGAACCCCGCGCCTACCGTGACGCTGGCCCCTATGCTCTTGTTCTTGCTGTCATAGGTGCTGGTGTCCTGCAGGCTCTCGATGTTCAGATCGCCACCGACATTGGCCACCACTTTATCTGCCGACAGCTGCGCACCCTTCAAGGTGGCGTCTCCGCCGCTGATGACCGTGGCAGCGTTCCCTGCGGTTACATGCGTATTGCGCTGGGTGACATCCTTCCCTTCAGCGTTGCCGCGGGAAACACTTGCACTGGCGGTGATACCGAAGGCAGCGCCATCGCTGCCGTAACTCGCTGCCACGCCAATCGCGCCACTGCTGCTCTTGCTGCTTTACTCAGCGGCACTGGTGTCTTGTACCTTGGTGAGAGAGATCGATTGGGCCTTACCCGTGATATCCCCCTGAAGGGCAATCACGTCACTGCCTTCGATCTTCAGTGCATTGCCGGTAAACAGAACATGTCGCCATTAATATCAACTATTTCCGCCATGAGACGAAGTCAAATTCCCCGTCCGCCCCCTTTAACACGTGAGAAGAATAGAGGTCCACCGCCTTCACGGGATTATCAAGGATCCCAATATCGTCAACATTCCCGTCCTTTATGTGATACACGGAACCATCGCGCTTCGAGTCCAACACAAACAACTGATCGCCGGAAGCCCCGCTAACGCCGTCTTTTCGTGTATCTAAAAAACAGCGCATGGACACCCACTTATAATCGACCCCATCATGCACGTTGCGACGAACTCCAACAGATTCCGGAATGCGTCTTAAGAGCCCAGCCATTAGTTGCTTGGACTCTCGGCCATACGATGCGATCACCCTATCGATTGGAACCCAAGATGCTTGTGGATGCGCAACCAGACGCCTGTTAACCAACGGATTGTCAGGGATGCTTTCTGGAATCTTCCACCCCCCCGTCCGCCACAACCACGACTTGGCAATTCCATCGGGCAGAGCGCGAATGGAACCAAAACAATCATTACCGTCCTCAAACGTAACACCGACTGGAGCTGGCTCAACCTTGACCAACCCACCGGGAGTTTCAATAAATAAGAATGGTGAAACAAAATCGGGACTATCAGGCCTCAGCAAATTCCTAACCAAAGACAATCCAAGAAAAAGATCCCCGCCCAGATCATTAATAGTTGCATACGACTCAGGCTGGTATGACTCAAAAGTCTCTAGCAACCAAGACTTCCCGTTGTCGATGATCCGCTCAATCGCAGCCCCCCGATCTGCCGTGATATTTGAAGCATATAACGAAGGAACGTCACAGAAACGCCGATAAATTCCGCCATTAAAATTCGCCACAACACCTCCCACCACACTAGTTAACATTGAATTCATAAATAGCCCTTTCAACCTTCCCTCGAATGTTCGACTGCACCTCCAACAAATACATTTTGTATTCAGGAGAAATAGGCTGCCCATCCCAAGTTTTCCAGCCCCCATCCACAAACTCAACCGAGCAGCTCTTTGAACAATTAGCTGGCTTCACCATTGGCTGAAGATTATCAATCGAATCTATTAACTCAACTTGGATCTTTTTCGGAAGACTGTCAAAACCAACTATCTCACTAAAATACGCCCTCGGCAAAATATGATCAACATTGACCTTAGCAGCATCTGGAAAAACCTCTTTCACTCCATTTACAGGATTAATCCAGGTCAGCTCACCTTTTGCGTTAATCCAAGTAGCATCAATAACTCTACCATTAAGCCAATACGTGCCATCAGCAGCCATAGCCAACGGCCTCAACACCTTCCCAACCACCCAGGGCAAAGCGGAAATAGCAGCATCTATTGAGCCGCCTTCCAAGTCACCATTTGCTACCTTCCTGACGATCCCAAGAGCCATCCCGACATCACCCGAGAACGTCTCCAACAATTCAACGCCATCCCGACCCCGCGAGGAGTCCGCCAGATCAGAGAGCACATTTCGGTAGGCATTCTGCAAATCCTCTCGGGTTGCGCCACCAGCACCCAATGCGCCCGTCAAGTAGTCAAAGGCACGGACGTCGGATGAGTACAAATCCTTAAAATACGCGTTATCAATGTACTGATCCCGGGTTACATAGAATCCCTCACCCCAAGAAAAACTGACGGGATTAATGTTTATATATGCCTCAGCAAGTGGGTCATACTCGATCTTTGACCTAGCAACACTATCGACGCGTGCATAAGCCTCGCGAATCAAGCGCCCTCGTGCGTCATTAATCTGGCTAGCCGAGCACTGGTCGGAGCAACCATAGATAATATCTGCGAATTCCTTCGCCTTATCTGCAAGGAAATAAATTTCATCCGGGTGCAGCTGCCGATTGTTCACATCTTGATTCACGCCCATCGCAGCGCCACCACTCCCTCCCAGCAATGAACCCAAACCTGCCGCAAGCCCCATCCCAACAGCTTCTTTGACTCCATCCGGTAGATCGCTGGTCAAACTGGAAAGGTAAGGTGCTGCCATAGCCGTAGAACCTGAACCCAAAGCACCGTCAATGCCTCCCCCAAGCGCCCCCATCAACGCGTGAGCGGCCACGCGATAGGCCCCGCCCTCATCCCACCTTTCAGCATCCTCAAATTTTCCTTGCAAGCGCAGTTCGATAGCCTTCTGCGATGCATAGTCACCAACAGCCTTACTAGCCTGCTGCCCAAACATCGCCGTGATCTGCGCCTGCGCTTCAACCTGCTGCTGCAGCTTCTGACCATCCCAGGCCTTGGCCAGGCCATTGGCATCATCACCGGTGAGCACGTCACGATTCAGCGCGGCAAGCATTTCTTCTGCGGTCTTGCCGGTCAGCGCCTGCTGGCCTACCTGATCAGTAATGACCACTGTGCCGCCACTGATGCCACTGCTTGTCGTCGAGTTCTCCTTGCCCTTCTCACTGCCGTAGCCAGCGGATGCGCCATGCGCCCCGGTGTCGAAGTTCTGCCACGACCAGTTACTGCCGTTGTTGGTCGTGCTCGGGCTGCCTTTGGCTCCGCTGTCTTCGGCGTCCACGCTGTAACCGCCAGACAGGCTGACGCTCTTGGCGTTGTACTGGCTGTGGTTCTCGATATCGGAGCTGGTGAGCGTGCCGGTCTGTAGACGATTCCGGCCCGCATCAATCGCCTCCTGCGAGCTGGCGATCACCGCGCCCTTCAGATCCGTATTGCCAGCAACGGTGATATCGAACCCACCTGCGCCAGCCTGGATGCCGCTCTGCTCGGTGACGCTGGCGTAGTCGCCATCGACCTTGCTGCTGCTATAGCTGGCACTGCCACTGAACCCCGCGCCTACCGTGACGCTGGCCCCCATGCTCTTGTTCTTGCTGTCATAGTTGCTGGTGTCCTGCAGGCTCTCGATGTTCAGATCGCCACCGACATTGGCCACCACTTTATCTGCCGACAGCTGCGCACCCTTCAGGGTGGTGTCTCCGCCGCTGATGACCGTGGCAGTGTTTCCTGCGGTTACATGCGTATTGCGCTGAGTGACATCCTTGCCGTCAGCGTTGCCGCGGGATGCACTGGCACTTGCGGTTACGCCTATGGCGCCACCATCGCTGCCATAGCTGGCTGCCACGCCCAGCGCCCAGCTGCTGCTCTTACTGCTGCTGTGTTGTTCGGCGGTGTTCTGGGCTGCTTCAAGCGTGATGTTGTTGTCGGCAGCAAGCAGCACATCGTTGCCGGCGGTAATGTCGCTACCGCGAATCAGGATATTGCTATCTTCACCACCGCCGGTTGCGATAAGGCTGACGTCACCGCCTGCCTGCAGGCTGGAGCCCTTGGCCTGGCTGCTGCTCTGCGTGCTCTGGCTCGAGCTCTTGCTGGCTCCGATGGTGGCCGAGATGCTGACGTTTGCACCCTTGGCCATGTCTGCCGGGTTACCACTGGCAAGGCCATCCGCCAGCTGACCCATCGCACCTGCCGAGTTATAGGCATTGAGCGCTGCCGTCCCAGCGGCCAGCGCCTGCATGCGACCAGCGCCGCCGGATTGCTTTGCGGCCTTGCTCAGGTCATTGGCCGTCTCCAGCAAGCTCAGGGCCGGGGCGCTGACTGCCACCGTCAAACCTGCCTGCTTGAAGCGGGTCTGTTGCTCTGCGGTGCTGGTGTCGTGCACCTCGGTAATGGAGATCGATTTGGCCTTGCCCGTGATATCCCCCTGAAGGGCAATCACGTCACTGCCTTCGATCTTCAGTGCATTGCCGGCCACCAAGGTCACGTCACCACCCAGGCTACCTACGGTGCTGCCGGTATGGCCGACCCCGGTGATGTCGACCTCGGTATCCGTGCGTTGCTTGCCGACGGTGAACCCGATGCCACCGCTACCAAACACGCCAGACTTGGTTACGGTTTTGTCGTGCGTCTCGCTTGAGGTGCTTTGCGCAGTACCAAGCGTGAGGTCACGTCCAGCCGCCAGGATCACGTCCCCCGTACCCGCAATCTGCGCCCCTTGCGAGGTCAGGTCACGCCCCGCCGCCACGGTAACGGTCTCGCCGCTCAGCGTACTGGTGACGGCGATGCTGTCATGCCACTCATCATGCGTGGTCGTGGTCTTGCTCTTGAGGAAGCCCTTCTTCTTGCGTTGCTCGTCGATGGTCAGGTCGTGCTGTTCCTGCGCCGCCGTCAGGTTGACGTCGCGGCCTGCGGAAACACCAATACCGCCTTCATCACTGACGACGCTGGCGGCCTGCAAGGTGACGTCTCGACCAGCTTGCAGCGCGATATCACCGCCTGCGGTGATCTGTGTGCCGCGCACGGTTTCATCACTTGCCGATACTGCACGCGAGGACTTCTTGCCTGCATAGCTCGTATCGACCGTGCTCACATCCACAGCGACACTGCTGTTGATGTCGCGCCCGGCCTGCACGGCGATTGCGTTGCCCGCGTTGACGTTGGCTGCAGCAAGATTGACGTCGTTGCCTGCCTGCAGCACCACATTGCCGGCACCGCTCACGGTGCTGCCTACATGCGTGGTCTGGCTGTTGCGCACGTAGTTGCGACTGTCGGTGGTGAGGTCGAGGCTTTGCTTCTGGGCGATGGTTTCCAGGTTGAGGTTACCGCCCGCGGCGAGCACGGTGGCTCCACTCATGCCGGCATTGATTACCTGTGCGCCGGTCAGGGTGACGTCGCCGCCGGCATTGACCGTAAGCGCGCCGATACCGCTTGGGCTGGTGACATACAGCCCGGCCACACGGTCGATGCTGGTGCTGCTCTGTGCATGCGAGCCGCCGTTCTCCCAACTGCGCGTGGTGCTGGCCACGGTAACGTTGCCGCCGGCCTTTACACTGAGCGCATCGGTGGCGGTCACCGTGCTGCCAATGATGTCGATGTCCTCCCGGGCCTGCAGCCCCACCTGCTCGCCGCTGATATTTGCGCCTGCGAGGTTGCGGATGTTGCCTGCGTCGATGGACACCAACTTGCGCCCAGCCACGTCGCCCTGGTTGACGAAGTCGCCACGCAGCTTGAGGTCGACGTTGGCACCGGCCAGCAGTGCGCCGTTGTCGTTCAGATCGCCGGGTTGCACGCGCAGGAACACCTGCGGCACCAGCGCGGTGGTGGTGGAGCCATCGGCCAGGGTGATGGTCTGCTCAACCAGCCAGACGATGTCGCTGGTCAGCTGCGCCATCTGCTCGGCGGTCAGGGCAATGCCCGGACGCAGACCCCACTTGCTGGCAACGGTGGCACCGGCTTCCAACAGGGCCCGGTACTGGTCCTCGTCACTGGCGTAGCCATCGAGGAAACGACGACCGGTGAGTTCGCCAATCTGCTGGTGCGTGGTCGCTGCCGCATCAAAAGCTGCCTGAGCCGCAACCTTGGAACGCCAAACTATCGCCAGCCCACTCCAACCTGAAGCAACACGAAGCGAGTCAGTTGTCCTTTTCCGCAGCAGGACAAGAGCCTGCAGGCTCGCTGGAAATTGTCCGGAGACTTACGGAGCCATCAACATTTGTCAGCAGCTGCGACACTTCGACGCCGCAGCCAGAGCTCGTCCAATGCGCACGCATTTCGTAGTTCTGACCCGACTCTGGGACAAAGCTGCGCGCTTGGTAGCAGGCGGCCGAGCCTCGTTCCACCGAGCCAGGACGTCCAGCTGCCGGGCGTTGAGATTCAAAGTAGAAGGAAAATCCTGCCGTGATAGGTTGATCAGGCCGTACCGCCACCTCGACGAAATGCTTGGGGGTATCCGGCGTCTTGGGCATGCGCAGATCACGCTTGCGCTGCCCGCCCATTTGAGGACCAGCAGGATAGCCGCTACCCGGCACGTCAGGACTTACGCAGACACTGTTCGGATACACCTTGACGTTACGTGACCCCGCGACCCTGAGGCGGGCTACGCCCCCTTGCTTGGGTTCGTCATAGGACGACAGTTCGCCCTTTACTACCTCCTTGATGAGGCATCCGGATAACAGGGCACAAAAGACGAACCCAACAAATGTTTGCAAAATAACTTTGCCATAGAACATCCAACACATCCTTGTTAACTCACCATTACCACTACTGAATTCACTGAAGGCAGCAACAACAGGCGGCGACATGAGATTCAAATTGTAAAACACCCCCAATTATCCGGCAGCGCCACCGGCCGGCATAATCGAGAAATCTTGGAACCACTAGCGCGCTCATCAATTAATCCGGAAAGAACGGATGGTGCTTAACGTGCCACCGTTCTTTAGGCCCATTCTTTTGGAGTTAGTTTCGCTGAACCTCTCTACTTTGGCATGACCCAAAATTGAGAGTTGGCAAGTGGTCGCGGGCGCGCAACACATCCATCAGCCAAGAAAAATAGATTCGCCTAGAACCTCAAGAAAAGAACGATCCAAATTTCTCCTCAATACGATCAAGATACACATCCGAAATATCTGTCACCGCAGTATCCAGCGTCGTCAAATGTCGTCCAACTTCGTTCTGAACGGGAGAAAAATCGATGCCTTTCAATGAGTTCAAACGAACTATTGCGACAACCTCAAACGGTATAGCGTCGAATGGAGGCCATTTGAAACCAGGAATACGACCCCTGCCATCATCATCAGTATTGGCGTAATGATATTTCAGCAAAGAGGGTATCAATTCAACCACCCCACTTGTTCCCCATGCTTGGATTACATCACTGTACACACCAAATGACTCTTCCCTATCAGGAGAGGGAAGCGCAATCGAGTGCTCCTCCTGAAGATACTGTTCGCCCAACCAAATCGCAAAATTGGCAGCATGATGATCCAAATGGGCATTCTTGGAACTCTCATCACTAAGCACGAATCGAAGTGCACCCAACATTAATTCGACACGCCCTCTATCACCAAGAGCAACAAAAGCAAAAACTAAACATGCGATGTTGGGTATCAGAATAGAAAGACCTCCGCCGGGCACATGGGAACCAAGAAATGAACGCGTTGTCGCCAAGGCGACACGAATCCGCACCTCCCAAAAACGGTATAGCAGCGAACGACAAATTGCTCCATCTTCAACAAGCCCGCCTTCAATCGCTACAAGCCCTTTAGAACCGTAAAAGATGGATAAAAAAGGAAATGAAGTCGAAGCCAGAAGCAGGCTATCAAACGATTCATCGCTCAAACTTCCCTGAAGTTGCGCAAACTTTCGGGCAACCATCACATCTGACTGTGATAACCAGTTGCGGTAATCCCTAATAATCCTTTTGTAGTCACGCGTCATAGCCCTATCCTTCGTCATTTCCTGGCCCAAGGAGATATTCTAAGCATCTCGCCACTCAAATCAATACCAACAACATTTCCCCGAACCTGGTCCGGCCTCATCTTAAAATTCATTAACATTTCGTCGGCAAGCATTTGATCAGCAGCGCTGATATTTTTGTAGCGCCCCGTCTTTGTCGCAGCCTGGGTAAGTACGTCCTCAACAAAGAAATCCATACTCTGCTGTCGCGGAGATAGATCCCCCACCGCATCGGTCCTCGATGTTTTTACCTCAATAAAAACCAACGAGCCATCCGGCGACCTCGCAACAATATCGATCCCATTCCCGCTTCCATTTTGAATTGAGAAGATATCAGTAAAGTTATTATCTTTAAGGAACAACCGTGTAATATCCTCGCCAACGTCACCAATTTCCTTATTGGTAAAACTAGAAAGATCTTTACCCCGAACAGACGCAAAAAGATCCACGCTCGGCTCAGGCACGAAATTGTCCGCAGCGCCTCCTATCCCTGAACTTGGCTTATTCCCCCCACCCACTCCGGTTTCAAGGGCGCCACTAACTTGACTGTTGCGCGGTATATCGGGGCGACTTAGCGCTCCACCTGTAACTAGATCGTTTGAACGCCCAACATCCCCAGTGAGGTCCTCGACGCGACGGGCGCCAGTAGCCACATCCTCCGCCATCCGCGCCACATCATCAGCTGCGTTCGCTACCTTCGCCGCCGCGCTGCCGCCCTTCAAGCCGTACTTGGCTGCTGTTACCGCACTTATTGCCCCCATGGTGGCAAGTTCAGCAAGTACCTCGATAGCTACGCCGCCGCGCAGCTTTGCCGCATCATCTCGGAGGTCCTGCAGGTCCATCTGCATCAGATCCACCATCAGCTCTGCGCCGACCTCAACCCCCTGTTCCTTCAATCCATTGACAATCCGACGTGTTGTTCCGCTTGGATCATTTGCCATCTGCTTCGCCAGCGCGGCGATGCTCTTGTAGGTATCAGGATCAAGTAACGCCAAGTACCCCTTCAGTGCATTTCCAGCACCGTCCAGGAACGCGTCCGCCTCAGCGTTTGGATTCTTGAGATAAGCGAGCATCAACTCAGCAACTGATGCTTCGCCAGTTTTTATGTTCGCGGAGTCAAGATACATCTTCAGGCTGGAAGGTGTCTCCAAGACCTGTTTCGCGTAGAGATCCTCGTTGGCCCTCTCCGCTGCATTCGACGTAAACGCAGGCTGTAGAACGCCGGCGCTATCACGAATGAGCATATGCGACTCGCCGGCCTTCCCTGCAAGCCATCCAAACGCGTCAGCGTACTGATCTATTCCTTCCGACACATACAACGTGAGCAGTTCTTTCCAATCATCATCATTATTCATCAGCGCGCCGCGCAGTAGCTGCTGCTCCGCATCGGCAACGCTAATACCCTTCTCGGCTGCATATTCGGCAGCCTTTTCCCGGATGAAATCCAACTCCTCTTTATGCAACTGCCGATTGAACTGCTCGCCGGCAAGCCCAGTGACAGCGCCAGTTCCGCCACCGGCCACCATTCCGATACCGGCACTAACCAACTGCTGGACCAGCTTTGACTCATCTGACGTCAGCGGTCGCCCCAACTCAGCAGCCCCTGCACCCAAAGCTCCTTGAAGCACATTACCGCCACCTGCTGCCGCGACGAGTGCGCCGGTAACTGCGTGCAGAACTGTCTTTCCTGTACCACCGTCCTTCCACAATTCATATTGGCCTTTATTAGCCAACATCGAGGCATTGGCCTTATCCAGCATTTCCTGGGCAGCTTGGCGCTCTGCGTCAGAACCAGCGCCTTCAAGCAGCTTTTTTGCCACTTCCGCCTGCGTCTCGGCTTCGGTGTACCCGTTGGTCAGAGCCTTCGCAATGTCACCCGCTGCGCGGAACCCGACCTCACTCGCAACCTGCCCCATCTCCAGCCGTTCCTGCACCTTCTGCTGGTCAAATATCTCCTTCAGCCCATCCTGCTGCAGGACAGTTGTGTCACGGCTCAGCCCATCCAGTGCCGCGGTATCACCATTGCGAACCTCCACCGTACCCGCGGCGATGTCGCCACGCGTCACGCTGCTGGCCTTCTCGCTTTGCGGAATCCCAACGCTCGGCGCCGGCGCATTCATGCCACCCGAAGTGCTGCCGCTCACACTGATGCCTACGCTGCTGGCCTTGTACGCGGCCTCATTCTTCAGGTCTTCCACCGACAGGCTGCCGGTGCTCAGGTGATTGCGTGATGGATCAGCGGTGCTGGCAATCGCAGCCAATCGCAGCGCCGGTCAGCTGCGTGTGACCGCCAACAGTGATATCAAAGCCACCCTCGCCGGCCTGGATGCCGGTCTGTTCCTTGACGCTGGTGTAGGTGCTGTCGATCTTGCTCTGGTTGTAGTTGGCGCTGACCGATGCACCGCCGGTGCCCACAGCACATCAATACCAGAGGATACATCCTTGCGCTTGTAATCATTGCTGTCCTGCTGGCTGATCATCGTCAGATCACGGCCGACATTGGCGATGACTGTATTGCCTCTTGTCTCGACGAAACCAAAGTTGAACACGCACACTAGCAATACTCAGGCTACAGTTCGAACATCCCCATTAACCGAGCTGAACAGAACGCCGACAATCCCAGCCTGCTCAAACCTATCTTTGAAAACCTCACTCACCACTATCGCCCCGGGATAATTATAAATCCTGAATATATTCCTACCGCCAGCCCTATCCGAATTAATGACAAGATTCAAAAAAAAACTATATCGCCCCGCGAGATCAGGCCTGACCGAATCATCGAAAGCAAATTTTTCAAACTCCGATCTACTTTCATCAACACACTCGACCAGGTCCTCAATGATCATTGCATAGTAACCACAAATCACATCTTGACCCACGATCTCAACTGGATTAAAAATCACCCCCACATACGGCTTATCAACCTCTGGAATGCCAGCAAGCGCCCGGACAGCCTTCTCACTCAGGATGGGAACGCCAGCATAACCAGCAAGCGAGTAGTCAGTTTCAACCCCACTTACGTAAACATCCAACACGTGCCTCCCAGGCTCCATATACTGGGGTGTGGGCTGAATCAAAGTCCAGTTGTTCACATTGCGAATATCACCAAGGCTCCACACCCCAACCGACGACAGATCAGGCCTCATTAAAAAATAATTCATATCAACCCTTCGTCAACCATTTGTTTATCTGGCTACCCGGAATAACCGCCTCCAACTTCATTCTGTTCAGCGTAGAAACAACAGCCTCCCTCATCGAAGAGCGCATCGCTGACGAAATCCATGCTCCAGCTCTGGTTGGGTGCGGTGAGTACGGGTCGATCCAATCGATCAGCCGCAGCCCTGCGCCGACGGGGTCGTTTTGAGCGCAGGTTGAGCCCTGCCAGCTTGTACAGCCGATGCACGCGCTTGCGATTGATCGGCCAGCCTTCACGACGCAGCAGGATGTGGATGCGCTGATAGCCGTAACGCAGCCGCGTCTGCGCTATCTCCTCGATGCGCCGCGTCAATGGCGCATCCAGAATCTTGCGCACCGGTTTGTACACCAGCCCGGAACGGGCCTGGCGCATCACGCCGCATGCCCGCCGCTGGCTGATTCCGTAAGCACGCTGCAGAAAGCCGATGAGCGTATGTCGCTGCACCGGCCTCAGAGCTTTTTTTGAATGACATCCTGTAGCATCACTTTGTCCAGGCTCAGATCCGCGACCAGTTGTTTGAGCTTGCGGTTCTCTTCTTCGAGCTGTCGCAGCCGGCGCAGCTCGGATACGCCCAGACCGCCGTACTTCTTCTTCCAGTTGTAGAACGTGGCCTCGGAGATTCCCATCTTCCGGCAGGTCTCGCCGACTGATGTGCCGCCCTCGGCCTGGCGCAGGGCAAACGCAATCTGCTCTTCGGTGAACTTCGACTTCTTCATGGCAAAACCACCTCTCTGCTTGTTGTTAGTTTCGCCGAATTTCTCTACTTTTGGCTGGCTCAAAAAGCTGGGAGGTGGTAAAAAATTACTTAGCCAGGCCCGCATCAGCCCCGCCTTTCATAAAGATACCCACCACATCCCTCTCTCTTGGAACATGGGAGAAATCCAATTTAAACCCGCCTTTATCAGTTAGCGTTGCCCTAAAATGCGTCCAAGGCTGTCTCGCAAATGGCTCCATTCCTTTTAGAAGACACATTTTCTTCATAATCTCATGCAGAACATCTTCGGGATAGTCATCAAATCCAAACTGAAATCTTTTACCGAATTCATCAACAAACCACACCTCATCCTCAAGAAAATCGTCATAGCACTTTCCGAAGAGCTCAAACAAAGCAGCGCTCCTTGGCATAATCGACCACATCATCTTCGCAACGGATTCATAGATTTCCGAGTCAATCATAATTAATCACCTGAATTTGGCAACACACGCCGAGTCACTTTTCCATCAATCGAATAGACAACACTGAACGAAACAGGCCTAAGGCCAAGGTCATCATAAATAGGAGAAATTCTCACCTTAACTTGACTACCAGCCGCAAGCTCCCTCTTCCAAGTCGTCTCCAGCTCGAACCAAGCTCCTCCGCTGCCGTTCAGCTTAGCATCCATCGGGACTAGATTAACGCGCTCACCCGGACCGCCAAACATTGCAGCAAGGAGATGACCTCCGCAGTCACCCTGTACACCGCAGCTTGCAGCCTTTCCCTGTTGATAGGAGTTCCTATCCCAAGGATCCATTTTAATCTCTGCCTCCACCGAAGCAACACGCCCTTGCCCATCCGTCTGGTAAGAATATCCATTTTCGAACGTGTACCGGGTATTGGGTTCCGGATTATTAGCCAGTTTGTTCCAATCTCCCTTCCGTCCACGAACTAGATTTTTATCAACTAGTTCCCCCCCCAGCTCACTGAATCCGCCAAATTCACTCGAAGACGATAGATTATTTGACCGCCCGACATCCCCAGCGAGGTCCTCGACACGACGGGCGCCAGTAGCCACATCCTCCGCCATCCGCGCCACATCATCAGCTGCGTTGGCGACCTTCGCCGCCGCGCTGCCGCCCTTCAAGCCGTACTTGGCTGCTGTTACCGCACTTATTGCCCCCATGGTGGCAAGTTCAGCAAGTACCTCAATAGCTACGCCGCCGCGCAGCTTTGCCGCATCATCTCGGAGGTCCTGCAGGTCCATCTGCATCAGATCCACCATCAGCTCTGCACCGACCTCAACCCCCTGTTCCTTCAATCCATTGACAATCCGACGTGTTGTTCCGCTTGGATCATTTGCCATCTGCTTCGCCAGCGCGGCGATGCTCTTGTAGGTATCAGGATCAAGTAACGCCAAGTACCCCTTCAGTGCATTTCCAGCACCGTCCAGGAACGCGTCCGCCTCAGCGTTTGGATTCTTGAGATAAGCGAGCATCAACTCAGCAACTGATGCTTCGCCAGTTTTTATGTTCGCGGAGTCAAGATACATCTTCAGGCTGGAAGGTGTCTCCAAGACCTGTTTCGCGTAGAGATCCTCGTTGGCCCTCTCCGCTGCATTCGACGTAAACGCAGGCTGTAGAACGCCGGCGCTATCACGAATGAGCATATGCGACTCGCCGGCCTTCCCTGCAAGCCATCCAAACGCGTCAGCGTACTGATCTATTCCTTCCGACACATACAACGTGAGCAGTTCTTTCCAATCATCATCATTATTCATCAGCGCGCCGCGCAGTAGCTGCTGCTCCGCATCGGCAACGCTAATACCCTTCTCGGCTGCATATTCGGCAGCCTTTTCCCGGATGAAATCCAACTCCTCTTTATGCAACTGCCGATTGAACTGCTCGCCGGCAAGCCCAGTGACAGCGCCAGTTCCGCCACCGGCCACCATTCCGATACCGGCACTAACCAACTGCTGGACCAGCTTTGACTCATCTGACGTCAGCGGTCGCCCCAACTCAGCAGCCCCTGCACCCAAAGCTCCTTGAAGCACATTACCGCCACCTGCTGCCGCGACGAGTGCGCCGGTAACTGCGTGCAGAACTGTCTTTCCTGTACCACCGTCCTTCCACAATTCATATTGGCCTTTATTAGCCAACATCGAGGCATTGGCCTTATCCAGCATTTCCTGGGCAGCTTGGCGCTCTGCGTCAGAACCAGCGCCTTCAAGCAGCTTTTTTGCCACTTCCGCCTGCGTCTCGGCTTCGGTGTACCCGTTGGTCAGAGCCTTCGCAATGTCACCCGCTGCGCGGAACCCGACCTCACTCGCAACCTGCCCCATCTCCAGCCGTTCCTGCACCTTCTGCTGGTCAAATATCTCCTTCAGCCCATCCTGCTGCAGGACAGTTGTGTCACGGCTCAGCCCATCCAGTGCCGCGGTATCACCATTGCGAACCTCCACCGTACCCGCGGCGATGTCGCCACGCGTCACGCTGCTGGCCTTCTCGCTTTGCGGAATCCCAACGCTCGGCGCCGGCGCATTCATGCCACCCGAAGTGCTGCCGCTCACACTGATGCCTACGCTGCTGGCCTTGTACGCGGCCTCATTCTTCAGGTCTTCCACCGACAGGCTGCCGGTGCTCAGGTGATTGCGTGATGGATCAGCGGTGCTGGCAATCGCAGCGCCGGTCAGCTGCGTGTGACCGCCGACATTGATATCAAAGCCACCCTCGCCGGCCTGGATGCCGGTCTGTTCCTTGACGCTGGTGTAGGTGCTGTCGATCTTGCTCTGGTTGTAGTTGGCACTGACCGAGGCACCGCCAGTGCCCACGGCCACGTCTATTCCGGCGGAGACATCCTTGCGCTTGTAGTCGTTGCTGTCCTGTTGGCTGATCATCGTCAGATCACGGCCCACATTGGCGATGACCGTATTGCCCTTTACCTGCGCGCCTTCCAAGGTCATGTCACGCCCACTGATCATGGTCAGCGTGTTGGCCGCGTCGATGGTGGTCTCGGCATGTGTGGTGCCGCTGCCGTCCCCCTTGCCCTTGGCTGCGGACGCGGCTACGTACACGCCGAAGCCCGCCTCCGAGCCGATGGTGATACCAATCTCGCCGCTGGATGATTTGTTGCGCTCTATCTGCTGACGGGTTTCCTGCTGCGACTTGAGGATCAGGTCATTGGCAGCGGCAAGAGCAACGTTGTCGCCTTCTACCTTGCTACCGATGATCTTCAAATCGCCGCCATTGCCTTGGCCATCGCCCGTGGCTTGAATGACCACGTCACTCTCACTGGCGATGCGGCTGCCGGAAGATGTGGTTGCGGTGTATTCCGTGGAGCTGGAGCTCTTGCTTGCACCGATGCCGACACGAAGGCTGAGGCCACCCGCGGTCTGCTCCTCGTTTGCTACGTCCGCCTTCGCTTGGCCGATCTGATCGCCCATGCCCTTCAAGCTGCTCAAACCAGCACCGCCGCTGGAGAACAACGTCTGGCCCGCCTTTGCGGCATGCAGTGCGCTGAGCCGGTCATCCTTGGCCTCGCTGGCACGCTCGACGCTGTTCTTCACAGCAAGAGCAGTATCCACCGCACCGCCCTTCAAGCTGACGTTGATGCCGGTCTGCTTGAACTTCTGGGTTTCGGTGACGCTGGTGCTGTCTTCGGCCGCCTGGATGGTCACATTCTGGCCGATGATGCCGATGCCGTCCCGGCTCAACACATCGCTGCCGGTGATCGTTACATCGCGACCAGCGGCAATATCCACACGACCATCCGTGCTGCCGATCAGGCTACCCGTGTGTGTCTTCTCTTCGATGTCGGCCGTAGTGTCCGTCCGCTGCTTGCCGATGGTGAAGCCCACCCCACCACCGGAGAACAAGCCGGACTTGGTGACGGTCTTGTCGTGCACTTCCGTGTGCGTGTTCTGAGCGGCATCGAGAACCACATCGCGCCCAGCGGCCAACAGCACGTCCCCCGTACCCGCAATCTGCGCCCCTTGCGAGGTCAGGTCACGCCCCGCCGCCACGGTAACGGTCTCGCCGCTCAGCGTGCTGGTAACGGCGATGCTGTCATGCCACTCATCATGCGTGGTCGTGGTCTTGCTCTTGAGGAAGCCCTTCTTCTTGCGTTGCTCGTCGATGGTCAGGTCGTGCTGTTCCTGCGCCGCCGTCAGGTTGACGTCGCGGCCTGCGGAAACACCAATACCGCCTTCATCACTGACGACGCTGGCGGCCTGCAAGGTGACGTCTCGACCAGCTTGCAGCGCGATATCACCGCCTGCGGTGATCTGTGTGCCGCGCACGGTTTCATCACTTGCCGATACTGCACGCGAGGACTTCTTGCCTGCATAGCTCGTATCGACCGTGCTCACATCCACAGCGACACTGCTGTTGATGTCGCGCCCGGCCTGCACGGCGATTGCGTTGCCCGCGTTGACGTTGGCTGCAGCAAGATTGACGTCGTTGCCTGCCTGCAGCACCACATTGCCGGCACCGCTCACGGTGCTGCCTACATGCGTGGTCTGGCTGTTGCGCACGTAGTTGCGACTGTCGGTGGTGAGGTCGAGGCTTTGCTTCTGGGCGATGGTTTCCAGGTTGAGGTTACCGCCCGCGGCGAGCACGGTGGCTCCACTCATGCCGGCATTGATTACCTGTGCGCCGGTCAGGGTGACGTCGCCGCCGGCATTGACCGTAAGCGCGCCGATACCGCTTGGGCTGGTGACATACAGCCCGGCCACACGGTCGATGCTGGTGCTGCTCTGTGCATGCGAGCCGCCGTTCTCCCAACTGCGCGTGGTGCTGGCCACGGTAACGTTGCCGCCGGCCTT
>NZ_JBRREF010000066.1:0-26629 GCF_056760135.1 Stenotrophomonas sp. STEN023
CGAGTTCGAGGCACGCTGGGACAAGGAGTACCTGCCGATTGGCCAGTCTTGGCGGCGTAACTGGACACGGTTAACCCCATTTTTCGACTATCCACCCGAGATCCGTAAGGTTATCTATACAACCAACGCAATCGAGTCGGTGAACATGGGGCTACGAAAATTAACCAAGCACCGCGGCGCGTTTCCGAGCGACGAAGCTCTCATCAAACTGCTCTACCTCGCGTTGCGCAACATCAGCAAACGATGGACCTTACCCATCCGTGATTGGAAGGCAGCCTTGAACCGATTTACCATCCAGTTTGAGGGGCGACTCCCTCAGCTGTAACCCGAATCCCGTTTACACAAAAATCTGCACACGCTCCCGCCTGGATGGCGTTGCCGAGCGAAAAGCGGGGTGAATTCCTAGACGGAATTGGAAGCGCTATGGCCAATCTGACAGCTCTTGGGGTCGAAGTTCTGGCGCTTGCCGAGATCGAATCCGACATCGATCATTCAAGCACCCACCGCTTCCTCGGCGTCTGGCGCTTTCCCGATCCTCAGGCGCGCGACGCGCTGCTGGCAGGCGTCAAGGCCTGCGGCTGGTATGACTACTTCGACCATGTGAATGCAGCAAGCAACGCAGGCGGATTCGCACCTCATCTAGCAGCACTGATGGATGCGTAATGCCCCTCTTCAATCCAGCTCTTCTCCCCAAAAGAGCAACCCAATGTTATTGACCTAGAGCATAGGGCGAGGCAACTGCCTCGCCCTAGCTTCTTTCACTCCCTCTCTGCCTTCACAGAATTCCGACTGAAGACTTCCTTAGGAAATCTGTGCAGAGACCGATCCAATGCACGCCCTGCGCCCCTATCCCCCCCCTCTTGATCTTTACATTAGGCATTGCTAAATTAGATATATCTAATTTACAGGATGTCCCTTATGCGAACCGCTAACGACTTGGTCGATGCCGCACGCGAACGCATCAAAGAGATCCAAGTGGAGCATTTTGCGGCTCTCTCCGAAGCCAGGCCGCTGCTCGTCGATGTGCGGGAACCAAGCGAATTCGCGGAAGGCCATGTCCGAGGAGCAATCAATCTTCCTCGAGGTCTGCTGGAGTTCAAAATCCTGAGCCATCCAGAGCTTGCTGGCAGTTCGGCGGAAGAACCAGCGTCACAGGCAGCGCGGCCAATTGTCGTCTACTGCCAAACGGGAGGGCGTTCTGCTCTTGCTGCAGATAGCTTGCAGCAGCTTGGTTTCAGCAAGGTGCAATCACTAGCAGGCGGCATCACCGCGTGGAAAGAAGCGGGTTTACCAGTGGTCACCGACTAGCCCACATGTCCAAGACCAATACGAAACCTTCGATCTCAGAACTGAACACAATGCGCAAGCACGCAAGTCACGCTGCGCAGTTGCTCAAGGCCCTAGCCAATGAGAACCGACTGCTGATCCTCTGCCTACTAGCTGAGCGCGAATTTTCGGTTAGTGAGTTGAATCTAGAACTTGACCTCAGTCAGTCATCGCTATCGCAACATCTAGCTTTGTTACGGGCAGAGGGCCTTGTAATCAGCCGTCGCGAAGCTCAGTTGATCTACTACTCCCTGGCTCCGGGTCCCGCCTTCGAAGTGATGAGCACCCTTCACAGAATTTACTGCGTTGATCGCTCCTAGCCAGCGGTAGCGCGCTAAGACCGCTTATCAAAGGCAGCCACTCACCTAAACGCATCTATGTGAAGAGGTGAACATCATTAGCGCCTTCTCATTGCTTCACAACCTAAGGAAATGCAATGAACGCCAACTCGTATGCTGAACTGACTCGCGAAATATCCCAGAATTTGACCGAGCTCCGCACCCAGAACAGTGCGGTCATGCAAGGCTTCGGAGCCCTCAGCAAAGCCGCAATGAATCCAGGTGCGCTGGACGAAAAGACAAAAGAGCTCATCGCCATGGCGATTGGCGTCGCAAATCGGTGTGATGGCTGCCTGGGCTTTCATGCCAAAGCGCTGGTTCGCTTGGGCGCTAGTCCAGAGGAGTTTCGAGAAATGCTTGGCGTAGCCGTCTACATGGGAGGAGGTCCGTCACTTATGTACGCAGCAAACGCCCTTGCTGCCTATCGTGAATTCAGCCAATCACAAGACTGAGGACAGGTCCTTCCACGAGCACTTCAGCATGCCGCTTTGAGGTCACGATCAACCAAGTCGCTTGTGGCGCCAACAAGCGCGGAAAGCCCCCCTTCTCCGAGGAGGAGCTTGGAGGAAGCGAGCCGTGCTGACGTGAAAGCAGCTAGGTCTACAAGCAGCTGCTTTGAAGCCCGCGCCGAGGTAATTCACTTCATCAATGATCCCACGCATCTTAGCAAGGCTTCATCGGCAGACTGCACCCGGTGGTGGTTGAGCAGCATCATCCACTGCACAGCTGACAAGTAGCTACAAGAACTGCGCCTATCATCAAAAACTATAAATTACGGTAGCGAACACACAACTAGGTTTGAAAACTATTCGCTTTCTCATTCCTGAAGAATGGCCAGGCGCATTACCCACTATTTCCAAGTACTGACACTTGAGTTCTGTGTACGATGGGGCTTGGGAGAAATCCGGTTTTATTTGCGATCAATGGACTGGCTCTCAGTAAAAAGCTCCGATATGCAAGCCGTGTGCCCTTCGCCACATGAAACGCCGAGCCATTTGCTATGGAACCCAAGAATTCCGAAAGCCGCTTCAGTCCTTTGGTCATTGCGCTGCACTGGCTAACCGTGCTTCTGCTAATCGCGGTCTATGCGAGCATGGAACTACGAGGATTGGCACCCAAGGGAAGCGAACTTCGAGGAAACATAAAGTCCTTGCATTTCCTTCTTGGTCTCAGCGTACTGGCCGTCGTCGTGATTCGCATCTGGGTCCGCATCCAAGCAGGACAAACACCCCGAATCGAGCCACCCATGCATAAATGGCAGGCGCTGGCCGCGGGCGCCATGCACCATGCACCATGCACTCTATGCTTTCATGATCGCCCTCCCGCTAATCGGATGGCTAATCTTGAGCGCATCTGGAAAGCCTATTGTTCTATTTGGACTTCCAATCCCCTCCCTAATCGGCACCGATGCAAAATTTTCGCGCCAGCTCAAGGAGGCGCATGAGATGCTGGCCACTTTGGGCTATTTCCTGATCGGTTTGCACGCGGCGGCGGCCCTGTGGCACCACTATGTCATGCATGACAACACACTCGTTCGCATGCTTCGTGGCGATCGCCGATGAATTTCCGCAGCCCAAAGCTGCTTCGAATGTGCTCGGATCACCAATGACAAAATTTCACTATCGCGCTCATCCGGAAAGTCATCGCACCGAGCATATCGGTTGGCTGCGTGCCGCCGTATTGGGTGCCAATGACGGCATCATTTCCACAGCTAGCTTGGTGGCAGGCGTGGCTGCAGCCCATGCAGCCCATGCCAACATCTTGACCACAGCCATTGCTGGCTTGGCAGCTGGTGCCATGTCGATGGCTGCTGGCGAGTTCGTGTCAGTCTACTCACAGGCCGACACAGAGAAGGCTGATTTAGCAAGGGAGAGTTATGAGCTGGAAAATAGTCCGGAAGCAGAGCATCGGGAATTGACGGCTATTTACATCCAGCGCGGCTTAGATCACGAACTCGCCGAGCAGGTCGCCAAGCAACTCATGGCACATGATGCGCTGGGCGCGCATGCCCGCGACGAATTGGGTATCTCTGAAACATTGAGTGCTCGCCCATTGCAAGCTGCAATGGCCTCCGCTGGGAGCTTCGCGATAGGCGCAGCGCTGCCGCTTAGCGTGGTCCTTTTGGCACCAGAGCAAAACCTGCTTTATTGGATCATATCGACCGCGATCGTCTTCCTTGCGTTGCTTGGCGCCGCCGCCGCGGCAGTGGGGGGCACGCCGCGAATCAAAAGTGCGCTGCGCGTAGCTTTCTGGGGCTCGGTCGCCATGTCTGTGACGTCGGGTATAGGTGCCATATTCGGCACAGCAATGTAGACCAAGCTGCTGATGCATCGATTTGAGAACGGCGGTAGTAAATGACCACCCCATGTGAAAACCCGACCGGAGTCTGCCTACTGTTCAGCGACCGAAGGTGTTCGAGATTCCACAACCAGGCTGACCTCACATCGACACGCGCAATCACCGGACACATCAAGCAGGCGGCCGCTGTTGGCGCCGGTCGTCGCGAAATAAACTAACCGCTGGAGAGGCTCTGCCCCCATTGGGGATGGCGACCAAACATGCTGTATTTGGCTTCATAATCGGTCCTAGGCAATCAGCCGGACCGCGTCTGAAGGCAGTCTCAGAGTACTTCGATACGCCTCCAGTCTTGACTCCAGGTCGACGTTGCCCACTGAGTTCTCCTGCCTTGATTCAAGCCTTATGTCTTCACCGACGTCGCAAACGATTCTGAGAAACCCAATCAAGATCGCCTCAACCACGCCGATATCCATACTCGGTCCGCGAGGACCGGAAGTTGCGTTACGTTAGCTGCAGCGTTGTTCCGACTATTTCTACGGCTAGCCGGTTAGCGGCAGGCCACATGTTCTTCATGGCACGACATTACGCAGGAGCTGAAGCGGCACGTGAATTTCATCCAGCCAGATCACGAAGATTCCGCGCGCGCCTTGTCCATTCATGATGGCAGCCTACCGCCGCTCGCTTGGGCAGTCGCCGGCCTGTTGTTCGGACTGACCTGCACTGCGGTCCTGGCGCATCGCGAATGGTCCGAACTGCAGCATAGGACGGAAGAGGCCAGCAGCACCTTGGCAGATGCTAGCGTTGCGCAACTACGCGTACCGCTTGATCGCGCGGCTTCCATCCTGCGTTCGATGCAGACAGTCTTCCTCGCCAATGACCGGATGGACCAAGCGGGGTTCAGCGAATACTACACGCGTCTAGACAATAACCGCGATGCTTACACCTCCATCGCCTTTGCTCGGCGCACGCAGGTGCATCGACCGCAAACGGACCATGCCGCTTATCGCTATGAATTTGTGTCGCCCTACCAGAGCAATATCAGCCTGCTAGGTTTTGACATGACCTCCCAACCGGCCAACCTGGCAGCCTTGGTACGCGCCAGAGATACAGACACCGTCACCCTTTCGGCCCCGTTCACCCTGCGCCAACACTCGCCCTCGGGAGAGAATAAGCTGGGGGTCACGCTCCGCCTGCCGGTCTATTCCAAAGGCGCAGCACCGGCGTCCACGAGCGAACGAAGAGCCCGGGAAATCGGCGCACTTGCCGTAGGCATTCGCTTGCAACCACTGATCGAAAGTGCACTTGAATCGCGCATCAAGGAAGGCTTCCGGATCAGAATCCGCGATACGAATGCGAGTTCCCTACCATTCTACGATTCGGGCTTAGCGGCGGCACACGGGCTGCCCACCCAGCACCGTCAACTTGATTTCGGCGGCAGACGCTGGTACCTAGAGATGCTGCCCGTCCCACGCCCTTTGGACCTAGGCCAGCTGCACACTATCATCATAGCCGGAAGCATCATCAGCCTCCTGCTATCGGCTCTAATGTGGTCGTTGGCCGTGACTAGGCGAAAGGCGCTAGCACTTGGCGAGCAGATGAGTACACGCTACAGAGAGAGCGAGCTGCGTTTCCGAGCCCTGAATGAACTACTGCCAGCGCTGGTGTTACTGGCCGACGCCCGCAACTGGAAGATCGCATACGCCAATCAGGCAGCGCGGAGGCGTTTTGGAGACCCAACCGGCCTGCCACTCTCTTCGCTATTTCTGGACCAACTACTCCAGGATCGCATACGTAGCCCCGCAAATATTCGCAACACTTGGAATTGCCTCGAAGCCGAATTGCGAGGTGGAGATGGCACCAGCTTCTGGGCGAACGCCTCTATAGTCGAGGTAAATGTTGATGGCGCACCTCATCTATTGATGGTAGCGACCGATAATTCCGAACAGCGAGAACTTACAGACCGCCTGAGCTATCAAGCGGCACATGATGCACTGACCGGACTCTACAACCGTCGTGAGTTCGAACGGCGTGTGGAGGAACTGCTTCAGAATCGATCCACGATAGCGAAGAGTGGCGTGTGGGCGCTGCTCTATATTGACCTTGACCAGTTCAAGCTAATCAATGACGTATCTGGGCATATGGCGGGTGACCAGCTGCTGGAGCAACTTGCGCTGATCATGCGTCAGCAGACGCGCAGCGACGACGTGCTCGCGCGCTTGGGCGGAGACGAATTCGGCTTGCTGAGCTTCCATGCCGACAGCGGCGGGGCACTGGTACTGGCGGAGCAGCTGCGCGGAAGCATCGAGGCGTTGCTATTTGCCTGGCAAGAACGCAGCTATAGAGTCAGCTGCAGTATCGGGATGGTGGTTATTGACCAGCAGGTGCCCACCCTGAAAGATCTACTCGCGTGGGCGGACACGGCTTGCTACCTGGCAAAGGAGAACGGGCGTAACCGCGTGTACGTCTATCGTGAGGACGATGAGACGACTCGCCGCCGAGGAGAGATGGAGTGGGTCAATCGACTGCGTTGGGCTATCGAACAGGACCGCCTGCTCCTTGACTACCAAGAGATCATCTCGCTCACTGGGGAGGATACCGGTACCAATATCGAACTACTGCTGCGCCTGCGAGATGAAGATGGCAGCATTGTGCTACCAGGAGCGTTTCTACCCGCTGCCGAGCGCTATGGCTTGATGCCCGCCATTGACCGCTGGGTGATCCGGAAGGCCCTCTCAAACTTCACCACCCTCCACCCAACTGCGCAGAAGCTTGGCGGCTGTGCAATCAATCTGTCGGGCGCCAGTATCGAGGACGAAGGCTTAGCCGACTTCATTCTTGATAGTTTGAAAGAGTACGGTGTGTCGCCGCAGCGCCTTTGCTTTGAGATCACCGAGACCGTCGCCGTTCGCAACCTGGTCAAGGTGGCAAGCATCGTCGAACGCCTACGGCGTGCCGGCTGTAGTATCGCCCTCGACGACTTTGGCGCGGGCATGTCTTCATTCGGTTATCTCAAGAGTCTCCCGCTGGACCTGATCAAGATCGATCGTAGCTTCATTGCTGATCTGGACTCCGATCCGACCAGCCACACCATCATCAGTGCCATCGCCAAGATAGGCCACCAACGCGGCTTAAAAGTTGTGGCCGAGGGCGTTAGCTCTCAGCATCTGTGTAGTGCAGCGCGCTCCTTGGGCGTGGACTACGCACAGGGCTTTGGCTTGCATCGTCCGGAACGAGTGAAGTTCCAATGCTAAATTTGGCAATAGGCTTCTGCAGAGACCCTCCAGCGAACTGAGATTTTTTGCGCGATTCTCACCGACTTCTTCTGGATGGCTGAGCCTGAGCACGCTCTTTGATTGCGACTAACTCAAGCCTGAAGCTGGTGAGACTTAGGATTCACATAGCGCCGCTCTCAACGCCACTCTTCAGGCCTCGGGCATATGGCAAACCACTTCCACATTGTGCCCATCGGGGGCGATGACGAAAGCAGCATAGTAGCTAGGATGATACGACGGCCTCAATCCAGGACGCCCGTTATCCTGACCCCCCGCTTCAATCGCCGCAGCATAGAACATATCGACGTGGGCGCGAGACTTCGCCGCGATCGCGAGATGCAAAGGAGTTGGAGGAGCGTAGGCGGGATAGATCCATAGCGATGGCTTCCCCCCCAACCCGAGGCCAACACTATCAGGTCCTCGCATAGCAATTGTGATCCCCAAGGGCGAAAGAGCACGAAGAAGAAAGCTCTCCAACGCCGCTGGGCTATTTGAGCGTATGCCGATGTGATCGAACATGGATATCCTTGGTTCGAACCAGTCGCAAAAGAAGAAATAGAATAGACCACACTAAGTGCCGTCACCATCTTCGCCGAAGAAAGACTTGAAATGAATACACTACTGATGATCGGCGGAGATCTCTGCAGCCGCGTTGGGAACGCACTTTGGAGTTCCCAGGATTTAGTGGACACCTGACCGAGGGTGGCGATGCGCTGCCTCGAACTCGTCAGGACTGACCCCGCCTAGATGACTGTGGCGGCGTTTTGGATTGTAAAACCCATCGATGTAGTCGGATATGTCCGAGGTCGCCACGTCACGATTCGCATAGATGCGCTTCTTGATCCGTTCCTTTTTCAAACTGCTGAAGAAGGACTCAGCGACCGCGTTGTCCCAGCAGTTGGCACGTCTGCTCATGCTTGGCTCAAGGTGGTTGTCTTTGCAGAAACGTCGCCATGCATCACTTCCGTACTGCGAGCCTTGATCCGAGTGGATAAGGGTTTTGCGAGGACGTCGGCTGCGCACGGCTTTCATCACGGCATCCAGAACAAGTTCTCGATGAATCGTTGATCTGACAGCCCAACCAACAACCCTGCGTGAGAAAAGATCCAAAACAACTGCCAGGTATAGCCAACCCTGCCACGTGCGGATGTAGGTGATATCCGTCACCCATGCCTCGTTCGGGCGCGATACGCTGAACTGACGCTGGAGCAAATTTGGGATCAAGACATGAGGTTTTGGAGCGGGGATGTGCCGTATGCGATAGCCATGCAGCGCGTGCAATCCGTTCACCCGCATCAAGCGAGCAACCCGATGTTTGCTGCATGCCTCCCCGTGCTCCCTCAGGTCGAGAAACACCCTGGGGGCGCCATAAATTCCGTGGCTGGCGGTAAACGACGCACGTATCAAGCGAAGCAACCGCGCATCTTCTTGCGCTCGATCGGAAATCGGATGTTCACGCCATGCGTAGTAGCCGGCTCGAGCAACCCCAAGCAGACGACACATCATCTGGATACTGAACTCGTCCCGATGCGCATCGATGAATTTGTAGGCTTGCCGGGTCTTGCTGGTGATCTTGCCTGCAGACATGACTGTCTCCCAATGCCGCCCCCAACAGAGGCTAGCTCTGTCTAGGAAATCCTGGGAACTCCACTTCGATCACGATGGCGCCCGGGGGAATCGCATGGGTAAGCATGTGCGCGATCCCGTTGTGAACTTTGCCGGTCGATATCATCTCGGGCTTCACGGCTGCGGTGCGGGATGCCCTTACTACACGCTCATTGATTTGACGTCGGGCGCTGACCTGAGTTCAGTTGTCGAGATGTTGGGTTCGATGGCTCCGCCCAGTAGAACGAGTGATGGCTTGATCTACGTTATGTACCTGTTGAGCAGGCCCGAGAGCCGTTTGTTGGTTGCTCGGTACATTCTGGATGCCCCGTTGGAGTATGAGGGCCGCGAACGCCTGTGTGTGCTTGATGGAGGGATGCTCCGTGCTATCAGCACAACACGTCTCTTCTGCGAAAGTTGGTAGCTTCCGAGGGGCAGAGATTTTCTGAGAGCGATTATGGTTGATCTGAAATGGACGTTGATAGATATGCAATTGTATGGAACGGGCGATCAGATGATGTCTAAGTTTGCTGCCGTTACGTCTCTTGCAGCGTGCTTGTCGGTGCTCGGCTGTGGTGGGCCTACCGAAAAAGAGCGGAAAGTTATCAGTGAGTTGACACGGGAGATGAAGGAGGAGTGCCTTGGGCGAATGTTTGTCAGCCTTCCGAAGGACTTCAAGTGGTCACCCTATGCGAGGGTTACGCTGTATTACGGCAGAGATGCTGATTTCAAGACCATGGATGTCTCTATTGCTGACACTGGTGTTGATCAGGAGTTGTTTGATCGTCGAGTGAGTGAGCGGGTTGCGGAGATCGCGTCCGAAACCAATATCGGTTCGGGTGAGTCTGTTTTGAAGAGCCACGCAAGAGAAGCTAGCGGCGTGCATTTCATTGAGCGTTATCAAAGCTTCGAGACTGATCGTGCTGTCACCTATGAGGCGCATCTTTTGATCGAAGGTGTGCAGGTGTTCGTAGAAGGTGACGCGTATTCACGCGGCCGTGATGCGGTCGCTAACAATGTACGAAAGTTGGCCGGTGAGATTTCAGTAGCTAGTGGCGCTGACGGCGAAAGGGGCGATCGATTCTGTCTCGGGCCGCTGTTGATAAAATCGAATCAAGATTACGAAGTTGTCATATTTCATGCTTCCGGTGGGCGTAGCCAGGATGGCGTGCTGTTCGAATTCTATACAAGCAGCATGGAGCGCTCGGGTTCAGGTGAGACGTTGGGGGCGCGCGTCGACGAAGCATCCGACTACCTTGGTAGTAGGATGAAAGTGCTTCGGAGGGGGAGTGTTTCCGTAGACGGCGAAGAGGCGGAGCAGGCGCTTGTTAGGTTCAAACAGCTGGAGGATCGACACTCCCTATCGTTCGGACTCTGGTCGATGCGGGCTGCACCGGGGCTGTCCAGGCCGTCGTTCACGCTCTCAATGAGTACGCAAACTGAAGTTGGAGGCGAGTCTGCATCTGCGGCGGCGCGCAACCCTATCGCCTTCAGAGAACCGCGTGACCTGCCATCAGGTCCAGTTCCGATCAAGTTCGATTCGGCGTTAACAGACGAGGAGGCTATGGGCTTGTGGGATGCCGTTGTGAAATCGATTCGAAGTCGTTGAAGCGGCTATTTGGATAACAAGTCCAATTTTGGGTGACGGATTCTTAGTTTCGCCAGTGTGAAGTCGCGGGCAAGATGTGGGGGCGGAACGGGCTGAATGCCCATTCATTCTTGGTGTCAGTACAGCTTTAGTGATGAATGGCTCAATTCGTCGTGCGCTTTGTGATCTTCCGCACAGTCGCGATACGTGATGCAGTATGGATGGTCACAGCGGTTCAAGTTATCTGAGATAGCAATCGGCTGTCCCCACCAATCCGACCCCTCCAATCCGTAACGCGGGCTATAGGAAAGTTCTGATAGATTCGGCTTGGGGGATCCTACCGCGTCTGCTGAATGGCAGACGGGAAACGCATTGGGTTGGCATGGATAAGCTGAATAGCCTGATGGCGCAGGTGGCTGCGCCGAGTGATGCACAGCGTCAGTATCAATGGCGATGCTCGGGATTTGGCGGGGGCATGGTCGAACGCTGGTGGGGCCGCGATGGCCTGTCTGCGCACGCGCAGACGGATGTGGATGTGCTGTCCACCGATCAAGGTGTTGCGCTGGATGCGCTGCTTGGCACCCAGGCGGTGCTGGTGATGCGCATGGCCGATGGTGGCGAGCAGCAACGCAGTGGTCTGGTCGCACATGCACAGCGCATGGGCAGTGATGGCGGACTGGTGCGCTATCGCGTGTCGCTGCGGTCGTGGACCTGGTGGCTGCAGCATGCGCGGCACAGCCGTGTATTCCAGGACAAGAGCGTGCGCGAGATCGTCGACGCCGTGCTTGCCGACTATCCAGACCTGGCCAATTGGCGCTGGGCCGAAGGCTGCGATGAATTCATTGGTACGCGCGTGCGCAGCTATTGCGTGCAGTACCGCGAGAGCGATCTGGATTTCCTGCAGCGGCTGTTGGCCGAGGAAGGGCTGGGTTGGCGCCTGTACGCCGAGGAACAATCCTCTTGCGGCAACGGCATGGAGATCTTCGCCGATAGCCTGGGCCTGCCGCAGGATGCCAGCAGCGCCGCAGGCGGCGTGCGCTTCCACCGCAGTGATGCAACCGAATCCACGGACAGCATCCAGACGCTGGGCCGACGCCGCGTCCTGGGCAGCACCAGCCTGAGCCTGCTCAGCGATGATTACCGTCAGGTGCGCAGCATCAGCACGCAGCTGCCCTTGGACGGCGGCGGTGACGCCTCCAAGCGCGAAAGCTATGACGCCGTTGGCGCATATGCTTTCAACAATGCCGGTGCGGCCGATTGGTATGCGCGCTTGCAGGCGCAGGCGCATGAAGTTCACGGACGCAGCTGGCAGGGCCAGGGCACGGTGCGCGGTTTCCAGTCCGGTACCTGGCTTGAGGTGCAACAGGCGCCGTTTGCGACCGCGCCCGAGTTGTTGCTGGTGGAGGTGGAGCACGCGGGTATCAACAACCTGCCGACTGATGTACGCAAGGCGATGGACGATGCCTTGGGTAGCACGCCGATGGCAGGGACCGATGCCGGGCTGTGGCAGCAGGCTGAGAAAGTGGGCTATGCCAATCGCTTCAAGGCGACCGAGCGGAACTTGCCATGGCGGCCGGCGCTGGAAGATGGCAACGGTCATCGCCTGAATCCACGGCCGACCGTGCCGGGCTATCAGACCGCCGTGGTCGTCGCGGGGCAGGGCGGCAACAGCAAGGACGTGCATGCCGACAGCCTTGGCCGGATTCGGGTGCGTTTCCACTTCCAGGATGAGCAGGGCGACACCACCTGGCTGCGGGTAGCCCAGCGCTATGCGGGCCCCGGTGTTGGTGCGCAGTTCCTGCCGCGTATCGGCCAGGAAGTGCTGGTCGGTTTCCTTGAGGGTGATATCGACCGTCCCATCGTGTTGGGCGCGCTGTACAACGGCCGTGGCGAAGCGGGTGTTGCGCCCACCCCCGCTGGTGCCAGTGCCGACGCCGATCACAGTGCCTATGCACAGGCGCGCGATGGCGCCGCCAGTGCGCAGGGCAATCTCAGTGGCGGCCATGCGCCGGCTTGGCACGCGGCCGGCGCCGGCGACGATGCGCACCGCAATGCGGGCGCGGTATGGGGCATCCGTTCGCGTGAGTGGGATGGCGGCGAAGGCAGCAATCACCTGCTGTTTGATGACAGCGACCAGCAACTGCGCGTGCAGCTGGCCAGCAGCCAGCAGACCTCGCAGTTGAGTCTTGGCCATCTGCGCCATCAGGCCGACAACTTCCTTGGCAGCCTGCGCGGCACCGGCTTCGAGCTGCGCAGTGATGCCTGGGGCGCGGTGCGTACAACGTCGGGCGGCTGGTTCAGTGCCTATGCGCACCGCAGCAACAGTCCTGCGGGCGAAGCCGTGCAACCGGCGGCCCTGCTCAATCAGTTGCAGGCCTTGAGTACACGCTTCAATCAATCGGCGCGCACGCATCTGACCACTGCGTTGGCGATGAAGGAAGGCGCACGCGGCAAGGACCGCTCCAGCATCGTGCCAGACAAGGCGCCGCTGGCAGCGATGTTGGCCAGCGCCAAGACCACGGTTGCCGGTACGGAATACCAAGCTGCCAGCAGCGAAGCCGAGCAGCGGCAGGCTAGTGCCGGTAAGGGCCGGGTACCGCATAGCGGTGATCCGCTGCTGGGGTTCGCGGCGCCGGCTGGCATTGTCCATGTCGCTGGGCAGGCACTGCACTGGTCGGTCGGCGAAGGCCTGCTATTGGCCAGCGGCGGTGACAGCGATACCGCGGTGATGGGCGACGCGCGTCTGCATGCAGGCCAGGCCATCGGGATGTTGGCCACTGCCGTGGAGGGCGGTGCCGACGGCGGCAATGCATTGAGCGTGGTAGCCGGCACCGATGAACTGAACGTGCAGGCACAACACGACGAAGTGCGCATGCAATCAAAGCAGGCCCTGCGCGCAGCCAGCGCCCAGGGCGTGGTGGAACTGACTGCCGGCAAGACCTTGCACATCGCCACCACCGGTGGCGCCAGCGTCACCATCGAAGGCGGCAACATCAGCTTCAACTGCCCGGGCAAGATCACCGTGCATGCGAGCAAGAAGAGCTTCCTTGGCGGCACCCATCTGTCCACCGAAATGAACAGCTGGCCAGACCCGCAGTTCGATGATGTCTACGTGGTGCGGCACCGGGCCACGGGCGAGCCCATGCCCAATACGCGGGTGCAGCTCACCCGCGGTGATGGTGGCCGCAGCGAGCTGGTCACCGATGCACAGGGGCGCCTGCCGCGGCAGAGCGGGCAGGGTATCGATGAGGTGCTCATCAAGATTCTTGGGAAGGTCTAACGCATGGAAGAGAAACAGGACGTTGTGCTGCCCAGCGGAGACTGGGATGAAGATGGGCGGCCGGTCGCACGTGCGCGGCTCACCCAGGTCAAGGACAAGCGCGACAAGGTGGTCGAGGCCGATACCGATGCGGTGATTCCGGTGATCTTCCTGCCCGGCATCATGGGCACCAACCTGAAGTCGACGGTCACCGGTGATCCGGTATGGCGGCCACCGAACACGGATGGTGTCGGCGCGGTACTGGGCGCGATCGGACAGATGTTCGTATTCCTGTTCCGTGGCGCTGCCACGCGGCAACGCTTGTTGAATCCGTTGACATCGGAAGTGGACGACCGCGGTCCGCTTGATGCGGAGAAGACCATTCCCGAGACGCTGGCGCGAGAACGTGGTTGGGGCCAGTTGATGCGCTCTGCCTACAATCCGGTGATGGCGGAGATGCAGCGCAAGCTCAATGACCTGATGTCGGCGGGCAAGCTGCAGCCGTGGTGGGCCGAAGATGGCGCTCGCGCGCCGGCCGAGTATGGCGAGATGGTCGGCGGCAATGCCGCGCTTACCTTGGAGCAGGCCAAGCACGCCGCGCACTACCGCTTCGAGGTCTGGTCCGGTGGTTACAACTGGCTGCAGAGCAATCGTCTGTCGGCGCAGGACATCGTCGCGCGCATCGATAACGTGATCCTGCCGTATTACGCCACGCGCGGTATCAACGCGCAGAAGGTATTGCTGGTCACCCACTCCATGGGCGGCCTGGTGGCACGCGCGGTGTCGCAGGTGTCGAACTACGGCAAGTTGCTTGGTATTTCTCATGGTGTGATGCCGGCGACGGGCGCGGCGGCGACGTATCACCATTGCCGTGCCGGCTATACCGGTGCATCCAGCATCATTCTTGGCCGCGATGCGGGTGAAGTGGTGGCGATTCTGGCCAGGTCCCCCGGTGGTCTGGAGCTGCTGCCCGCTGCGGACTACAACGAAGGCAAGGCGTGGCTGGAGCTCGGCGACAAGGGCCCGCGTCTGCCGGTTGGCGCAGATCCGTACAACGAGATCTACCTCAACACCAAATGGTATGGACTGGTTCCCGAAGCCAATACTGGTCTGCTCGATCCGAGCGCACCGGCGCCGGCGGCGGCATCGGCACGCGAAGAAGAAGATGGCCCGGCGCTGACGCCACGCAGCGGCTTCCAGATCAATATCGAAGGTGTGCGGGACTTTCACAAGGACATCGAGCGCAAGTACCACAAGCCGACCTTCGCGCATTACGGTGATGACGCCAAGCAGCTTGCCTGGGGTGACCTGGGCTGGAGCGGTGGCAGCATGACCGGCGTGGATTCGGTGACGCCGGTATCGGACAACCACAACGGCAAGATCAAACTGCAGGACGCGGTTGCTGTGATCAAGCTGGAGATTGCCGATCCCGCCGATCCTGGTGACGGCACAGTCCCGGCGTGTTCAGGTGCGGCCCCCAAAGCTGAGGTCACGGGATGTTTCCGCCAAGGCAGTTTCGGCACCGGGCAGTACGCGCTGAAAGGAAAAAAAGGCTATGACCATCAAGGCAGCTACAACGACGAGCGCACCCGCTGGGCAACCCTTTACGCCGCAGTGCGGTTTGCGCAAAGCGCGGACTGGGCGTGAGGCGTTGCATGCGATGACGCGGCGACCACTGTTGCATGGCGTGCTGGCTGCAGTACTACTGACCTTTGCCTCGGGCGGCGTTGCCGGCGCGGCACCGAAACGACAGGGAAGCGAAATGAAGACTTTGTGCGTTGGCCGATTCCTGCTGGATGTGCCTGCTGCGACCTCGATCCAGCCCGGTTACGTGTATGCACGCAAGAAGGTGGAGACGACTACCGGCGTATCACTGCAGGAGTTCCGCCAGCGCGTGGCCGCGCGTGACGCGACGCTGACCGCGGACCGGCATCGCAGCGGTGAGTCGATGTCGGTGAGCACGACGACCTTTGACGAGAACGCGGTGCTGCTTACCTCATGGGTCAGCGAAAGCAGCCGCGCCGGTCATCGCCAGGAGCTATATGTGCTGGATCAAGCGCACAACGTACAGTACCTGGTCAGTGGCGAGACCGAGGCGGCGAAGCTGCCGGCGGCGATCGAGAACTACCGCGCCTTGCGACCGAGGATCAGCTACCGCGATCCCAACACCATTCCGACCACCGCGGGCTTCTGCGTCGACTCGGGTTTCATTGCGGGCAATCGCATCAACAGCGAGGAGATGACTATCGGCCTGCGTCCGCGTGCACATCCGGGCGCGCGCATGACCTTGATGTCGTATGTCACCGGCAAGCCTGATCAGCCATTGCTGCAGCGTGCCTCCGACCTGCCGCCGGAATATGCTGCCGCCGCAGCGCGGATGCGCAATCTGCGCCGTGGTGAACGCAACGTGGGGCCGATTCAGGGGCAGGAGATTCTTGCCCATGCAGAAGCTGACGGGGGCAAGATGTATGCCTTCCTGTGGGAATCGCAGGGGCGTGCGGAGTCCTTGCAGTTCCCGTTCCTGTCGCTGCAGCTGCTGACCGAAGAGAAGGCCGATGCACCGGCATTCCGCGATGATGCCCAGGCGCTGGGGCTGTGGGATCAAGTGCTGGGCAGCCTGCGCCTGCGCCCGGGGGCAATTTAAAATCATCTTGGTTGTGGGAACGGCGTAAGCCGTGAAGCAGATGGTGCTGGAGCTTGCAGGTATTTGTGCCATCTGCAGATGTGCCAGCTTCGCGGCTTACGCCGCTCCCACAACAGCAGTCTTGGTTTTTTCCGGCAGTTCAGGCTGCGTTTGCGGCCACGCACAATCGGTATTTTTGTAGGAGCGGCATAAGCCGCGAAGCTGATGGTGCTGAAACCCCGGCATTTGCGCGAACCGACGATGCACCGGCTTCGCGGCTTACGCCGCTCCTACAACAGCCCTGGTAAGCACGCTCCAGCACCCCGTAACCGCCGGGCTCAAAGCTCCTGGCCGAACATGATCCTGTGGCCGTCGATCGTGCGCACTCCGAACTCACGCATGCCCCACGGCTTGTCAGCGAGCGGCTGGGTGAATTCCGCACCCGCGGTTCGGTACTCCTCAAACAGGGCAGCGGCATCAGACACAGTGACGTAGCCATACCAGGAATGGTCACCAAGCGCATGCGGCGGCGTAGCGTCGATGCATTCGCCCAGCATTATCCGGAAGCTGCCGCGCGACATGAAACTCCAGCCGGGCGCAGTGAAATCCATTTGCAGGCCAAGCACTGAAGCGTAGTAGTCGGTGGACTTGGCCAGATCCTGCACGGCGAGGGTAAAGCGTATATCGATGAAGTCACTCATCTCATCTCCTGCGGCGTGATATCAGCCATCGCGCGTTGACTCCGGTTACAGCTCTTGGAGGTCGGCTTTGGTGTCCGAATCTGGCGGGCAACGCTGCCTTCATGGATGCAGCATGCAGCTCCCTTGTCGATTGGAGCTTACATGAAGCAGCTACATGGAAAGGTTGCGATCATCACCGGTGCCAGTTCGGGTATTGGCCGTGCTGCAGCAGTGTTGTTCGCCGCAGAAGGCGCGGCCCTTGTGCTGGGAGCGCGTCGCGCTGCCGAGTTGGATCGGCTTGTCGCGGAGATTGCCGGAAGTGGCGGCACTGCGGTGTGTCTACCGGGCGATGTCTGCGAAGAGGCCTATGCAAAGGCCTTGGTCGATCTGGCGTTGGACCGGTTCGGTCGACTGGACGTGGCCTTCAATAATGCCGGCACGATGGGGCCATTGGGGCCGACACCCGGGCTGGCATTGGTCGATTGGCAGCGCACGTTGGATACCAATCTCACCGCGATGTTCCTGGCCGCCAAGCATCAGGTCCCGGCGATGCTGCGCGGCGGCGCTGGCAGCCTGATATTCACTTCAACCTTTGTCGGGCATACGGTGGGTTTCGCCGGTGCTGCGGCTTATGCGGCCAGCAAGTCCGGCATCATCGGGCTGACCCAGGCATTGGCGTCGGAGTTCGGACCGCAGGGACTGCGGGTGAATGCCTTGTTGCCCGGTGGCACGGATACACCGATGGCGCATGAGATGAACGGCTCGCCGGAAGCGATGGCACAGGTGGCGCAGTTGCATGCACTGAAGCGTATTGCCGATCCACGCGAGTTGGCGGCGGCGGCGATGTTCCTGGCCTCGGACCAGTCTTCATTCATGACCGGCGCGGCGATGCTGGTGGATGGTGGGGTGTCCATCCATCGGGGCTGAAGTGGGGACGCATGCGAAACGGGCGCCGAGTGGCGCCTGTTTGCCTTGCTTGGCCGGAATGCATGGAGCTGCTGAAGCGCACGCACTCCCAGGGCAGGAGCCAGGGTGCAAGCTGCCTGCCTGGCCGATCAATGGATCGGAATAAGCAGTTCCATCTGCGCTGCGGGATCGAACGGGTCGTCAAAGCGCGCGTCGTAGCGTTCCAGGTCAACGCCGTCTTTTGCCTGTAGGCCGTGATCGGCCAGCAGGTGATCGTAGATTGCCTGGAACGTTGCGCTGATCTGCGGCGCAGTGCCAGTGTGGGTATAAACGGCATAGCGTTGCGCGGGAACCTGGACGCGGACCATGCCTTCCGGGATGACCGCTTCCTCACTCACCTCGAAACCGGTGATGTAGCGCAGCGTGCGGTCGGCCTGCGGTATGCAGATACCGTAGCTGACGATGGGGTCGATCTTGCCGGTGACTTCATTCTCGCGCGGGATGAAGCGCTGCCAGAGTTCGGCATAGCCATCTTCGCCTTCGCGGAAGATTGCTTCCATGCCGATGACATTGAAGGCCGGGCGTTCGGTGAGGGTGGGTTGCATGTTGGGATTTCTTGTATGGGAGGTGCTTGCGTGTTGCTGCCGCGTGGGGAGCTTGGCGCGCGCCTGTCAGCTTCCGCTCTGCGCCCGCTGGTAAGCGACCAGCGCATTTGCATGGCCATGGCCGATGTTGTGCTGTTCCTTGAGGAAGGCCACCTGTTCCATGTGCTTCTTGTCTTTGACGGTATCCAACAGCTGCAGCCAGTGTTTTACCGGCTTGCCGTAGGTTTTCTCGATGGACGGGAAATACGACGCAGGGCCTTGGACTTTGTCGCTGCTGGTCATCTGCGTTTCCTGGAAGGAGAGAGGCAGGGCAATGATGCGGCAAAGATTGGGTGTTGGCGATCCGGTTGGTGCGTGGGTGCGGGATGCTGGTTGTGTGTGCTTTGAAGGCGTGAAGGACGCGCAGAAAGCAGAACGGGCGCCTTGCGGCGCCCGTTCTTTGCAAAGCTTGCCCTCACCCCAACCCCTCTCCCGCGGGCGGGAGAGGGGCTCAAGCTGTAGTGCCGAGCCATGCTCGGCAGGGGCTTTACCAGCTAAAGCTGCCCTCACCCCAACCCCTCTCCCGTGAACGGGAGAGGGGCTAAAGCAGGGCTAAGCAAATCAGTAGCGGTAGTGGTCCGGCTTGAACGGGCCATCGACCGGCACGCCGATGTAGTCGGCCTGGTCCTGGCTCAGGGTGGTCAGCTTGACGCCGATCTTTTCCAGGTGCAGACGGGCAACTTCTTCGTCCAGCTTCTTCGGCAGCAGGTACACCTTGTTCTCGTAGCTGTCCTTGTTCGCCCACAGGTCGATCTGTGCGAGCGTCTGGTTGGCGAACGAGTTGGACATCACGAAGCTCGGGTGGCCGGTGGCGCAGCCGAGGTTGACCAGGCGGCCTTCGGCCAGCAGGAAGATCGCGTTGCCGTTCGGGAAGATGTACTTGTCCACCTGCGGCTTGATGTTGACGTGCTGCACGCCCTTGTAACCCACCAGCGCATCGACCTGGATTTCATTGTCGAAGTGACCAATGTTGCAGACGATGGCCTGGTCCTTCATCGCGCTCAGGTGCTCGATGCGGATGATGTCCTTGTTGCCGGTGGTGGTGACGTACAGGTCAGCACGGCCCAGGGTGGATTCGATGGTGTTGACCTCGAAGCCTTCCATCGCGGCCTGCAGGGCGCAGATCGGGTCGATCTCGGTGACCACCACGCGCGCGCCATAGGCACGCAGCGAAGCAGCGCAGCCCTTGCCGACGTCGCCGTAGCCGCAGACCACGGCAACCTTGCCGGCCAGCATCACGTCCATCGCGCGCTTCAGGCCATCGGCCAGCGACTCGCGGCAGCCGTAGAGGTTGTCGAACTTGCTCTTGGTGACCGAGTCGTTGACGTTGATCGCCGGGATCAGCAGGGTGCCGGCCTGGGCCAGCTGGTACAGGCGGTGCACGCCGGTGGTGGTCTCTTCGGAGACGCCCTTCCAATCCTTGACCACGCGGCCCCAGTAACCCGGGCGCTCGGTTGCAACGCGCTTGAGCAGGTTCTTGATGACCTGTTCTTCGTGCGAGGAAGCCGGCTCGTTGACCCAGTTGCTGCCGTTCTCGAGCTCATAGCCCTTGTGGATCAGCAGGGTGACGTCGCCACCGTCGTCGACCACCAGCTCCGGACCGGTCAGGGTGCCGTCGGCCAGGGTGAAGGTCAGCGCGTCCAGGGTGCAGTCCCAATATTCTTCCAGCGACTCGCCCTTCCATGCGAACACCGGCGTGCCGGTAGCGGCAATCGCGGCGGCAGCGTGGTCCTGGGTCGAGAAGATGTTGCACGAGGCCCAACGCACTTCGGCGCCGATGTCCTTCAGGGTCTCGATCAGCACCGCGGTCTGGATGGTCATGTGCAGCGAGCCGGTCACGCGCACGCCCTTCAGCGGCAGCTCGGCCTGGTACTTGCGGCGGATCGACATCAGGCCCGGCATTTCGTGCTCGGCGATGTCCAGTTCCTTGCGGCCCCAATCGGACAGCGAGATATCGCGGATCTTGTAATCACCTTCCTGCGAGAAGGTAGCGGCAACAGCGTTCATTTAGAGCTCCGGTGTGGTGCGAGCAGGCTCGCGTTCGCCGGGCGCCGTTGTTGCGTGAAAGCCGTCCGAGCCTGGCCGTATGGGAAGTCCGTGCAAGAACACGGGCTGTAGTGGACGGGTCCACCCAACGGTCGCAGCGCCCCTCGGAACGGGCCGCTCAGTATATCGCGCCGGTGAGCCCGCGCCGCAGGACCAACCAACGGCAGGGGCCAGTGTCGATGGGGATTGTTAAGTTGGCGGATTGTTTCCGTTCAATAGGAATGCGCCATGAACCTGTCTCCCCACCGCCGTCGCCGCGCTTCAGCCGCGCTGGTGCTGTGTGCCGGCCTGCTGCTGGCTGTACCGCCGGTCATGGCGCTGACCCCGCCTGTGGCGCAGAAGGGCGCCCAGCTGGGTGAAGGCTACCGGCTGCCGTCGGCCGCGCTGCAGGCCGTGGTGGATGCCCCGCGTGCGCCCACCCTGTACCTGTCGCCCAAGCGCGACCTGACTGCGCTGCTGCAGACCCCGGCGCTGCCGTCGATTGCTCAGGTGGCGGCCCCGGAGCTGAAGCTGGCTGGCCTGCGCATCAACCCCAAGACCGTGTCCGACAGTCGCTTCTCGTTCGGCAGCAAGCTGTGGTTGGCGTCCACCAGCGATGGCAAGGAGCGCCAGATCAGCGGCCTGCCGCAGCCGCTGTCGGTGGCCTCGCTGGCCTGGTCGGCGGACCAGAAGTACCTGGCCTTCAATCAGCTGGACCCGGCGACCGGTAGCAATGAGTTGTGGCTGGTGGATGTCGAGAGCGCCAGTGCGCGACGCGTGGCCGAGCGCCTGAACAGCATCGTTGGCAATGGCTATGCCTGGCTGCCGGGCGGCGACGCGCTGTTGGTGATGCAGCGTCCTGCCGGGCAGGGTGAGCCGCCGCACGGCGACGGTGTGCCGACCGGGCCGGCGGTGCAGCAGACCGAGGCTGGCAAGGGCGTGCGGTCGGTGCGTACCTATCAGGACCTGTTGAAGAACGAGGACGACGCGCGCCTGTTCGAGTACTACATGCGGGCACAGCCGGTGCGGGTGGCAATCAACGGTGACAGCACACCCGTTGGCGCTGTTGGCATCTATCTGGGCTTGTCGGCCTCGCCCGATGGCAAGTACCTGTTGAGCCAGCGCGTGCAGCGGCCGTTCTCCTATGCGGTGCCGGTCAGCAGCTTCCCGCGCAACATCGAAGTGCTGGATGCGCAGGGCAAGCTGGCGCACACGGTGGCGCGCCTGCCACTGGTGGATGGCCTGCCGACCGGCAACGATGCAGTGCCCACCGGCGTACGTTCGATCAGCTGGCGTGCCGATGCACCGGCCTCGCTGGTGTGGGCCGAAGCACAGGACGGCGGTGATCCGTCGCGCGAGGCCAAGGTACGTGATGCGGTGCTGCTGCAGGCGGCACCGTTCGACAAGCCGCCGGTGACGCTGGCACAGCTTGGTTCGCGCTACGCAGGTGTTACCTGGGCCAATGGCGAGTTGGCCTTGCTGGATGAGTACTGGTGGAAGAGCCGCCAGGTGAAGCAGTGGAAGATTGCCCCGGATCATCTGGATCAGGCGGCAGCGCTGCTGGTCCAGCGTTCGGAGGATGACCGTTACAGCGATCCGGGCGAACCTTTGCTGCAGATGGACAGTCGCGGCCGTTCGCGCCTGCAGCTGACCGCCGACGGCTCCGGCTTCTACCGGATCGGTGATGGCGCATCGGCGGAAGGTGATCGCCCGTTCCTGGACCGCGTGGAACTGGCCAGCGGCAAGGGCGAGCGCCTGTTCCAGTCGCAGGCGCCGTACTACGAAATGCCGTTGGGCATCATCGAGGGCGAGGGCGCGCGCATCCTGACCTATCGTGAATCCAATGATGTGCCTGCCAATCTGTTTGCACGCGGCTTGGCGGCGGACGCACAGCCGGTCGAGCTGACCCACTTCGCTCACCCGCTGCCGAAGCTGCGTGGAGTGAAGAAGGAGCAGATCCGTTACAAGCGTGCAGACGGTGTCGAACTCACCGCCGACCTGCTGCTGCCGCCGGGCTACGACGCCAAGAAGGACGGCCCGCGCCCGGTGCTGATGTGGGCCTATCCGGCCGAGTTCAAATCCGCCGCCGATGCCAGCCAGGTCAGTGGCTCCAAGTATCGTTTCAATGCCATCAGTTACTGGGGACCGCAGGCCTTCCTTGCCAAGGGCTATGTGGTGTTGAACAACCCGACCATGCCGATCGTTGGCGAAGGCGACACCGAGCCGAACGACACCTATGTGCAGCAGCTGGTTGCCAGTGCACAGGCGGCGGTCGATGAAGTGGTGAAGCGCGGTGTTGGTGACCGTGAGCGCATTGCGGTGGGTGGCCATTCCTACGGCGCCTTCATGACCGCCAACCTGCTGGCACATACGCGCCTGTTCAAGGCAGGTATTGCGCGTTCCGGCGCGTACAACCGCACGCTGACGCCGTTCGGCTTCCAGGCCGAAGAGCGTAACTACTGGCAGGCGCAGGATGTGTACCAGAAGATGTCGCCGTTCAATTACGCCGACAAGATCAAGGACCCGATCCTGTTCATCCATGGCGTTGACGACAACAACTCCGGTACCTTCCCGATCCAGAGCGAGCGCATGTTCGCCGCGGTGAAGGGCTTGGGTGGCACCTCGCGGCTGGTGATGCTGCCGAACGAATCGCATGGCTACCGCGCACGCGAATCGATCATGACCATGCTGGCTGAAAGCGAAGACTGGCTGGACCGCTGGTTGGGTGCAGAAGCCGGCAAGAAACGCTGATGTGTGGTTGCTGCCCCTGCGCCTTCGGCGCAGGGGCAGCAATGTAGTTGCGCGCCCATCGAGGCAGGGGGGTTGCCGGGCAAAGCAAAAAACCCCCCCCCCCCCCCGCCCCCCCCCCCCCACCCCCCCCCCCCCCCCCCCCCCCCCCCCCCCCCCGGCGGGGGGGGTTGTGTTTTCCCCCCCCCCCCCCCCCCCGCCCCCCCCCCCCCCCCCCCCCACTACAGGTGAAGCACTGCGCCGTCATGTCCTCGAACTGACTGTTTTGCCATGCATTCCTGTCCAAAAGGACAGTCGCCAGACAACATTCAAATGCAACTGTTTCAGGTTTGGTGCACTGCAAAATTGTGCTGATTTTTGCGGTAGGCTTGACGGGTTTCCGCTCTTCAGGCTCTACGTCTTCGATGAACGAGTACCGCAGCAGCGTTGTCTTTGCCACCCCCGACCTGCCCTTGCGCGACGATGTGCGCCGCCTCGGCACGATGGTTGGCGATCTGATTTCCGAACAGGTATCGCCCGGCTTCCTCGATGAAGTGGAAGACGTGCGTACAGCCGCCATCGCCCGCCGCGAAAGCCAGGCACCGCTGCTCTCGCTGAGCACCCAGCTGGCCGGCCGCTCGCCGCGCGATGCCGAAGCGCTGGTGCGTGCCTTCAGCACCTATTTCCAGGTGGTCAACATCGCCGAGCGCGTGCATCGCATCCGCCGTCGCCGTGACTACCAGCGCGCAGGAACCAAGCGCCCGCAACCAGAGGGCCTGCATGACGCGCTGCTCGCACTGAAGGCGCAGGGCGTGACGCCGGAAGAACTGGCGCAGTGGCTGCCGCAGATCGATATCGAGCCGGTGTTCACCGCGCACCCGACAGAAGCCGTGCGCCGTGCTCTGCTGGAAAAGGAACAGCTGATGGTCGCCGCCTTGGTCGATAATCTCGACGGCCAACGCACACCCGGCGAGCAGGCCGCCGATGCAGCACGTTTCCGCATGGCCTTGACCGCGTCATGGCAGACTGCCGATTCCTCGCCGGTACGACCAACGGTTGATGACGAGCGCGAGCACGTCGGTTTCTACCTGACCCGCGTGTTGTATCGGGTGATCCCGGTGTTCTACGAATCGCTGGAACAGGCCGTGCGCGATACCTGGGGCAGGACCTTGCCGCTGCCGCGTCTGCTGCGCTTCGGTACCTGGGTTGGCGGCGACATGGATGGCAACCCCAACGTGGATGCCGGCACCATCACCAACACCTTGAATGCCCAGCGCAGCGCCGTGCTGGGCCTGTACCTGAAGGACATGCTGGCACTGGCCAGCCTGCTCAGCCAGTCGATCGAACTGGTTGGCGTCAGCGATGAAGTGCTGGCGCGCGTGCAGGAATACCAACAGCTGCTGCCGCAGGTGAGGTCGCGTCCGCGTCATGCCGATATGCCGTATCGCCTGCTCAACGACCGTATGCGCGCGCGCCTGCAGGCCACACTGGAAGATGCACACGGCGCTTATGCATCGCCGGAAGAATTCATCCACGATATCCAGCTGATTCTCGACAGCCTCGATGCCAACAAGGGCAAGCACGCTGGCTGGTTCTCGGTGCGTCGCCTGCTGTGGCGCGTGCGTACGTTTGGCTTCCATCTGGCGCGCCTGGATGTGCGCCAGGAATCCAGTGTGCATTCGCGCGCGCTTGCCGAGGTGCTGGGCGGGCAGGATGCATTCGATGCGCTGGACGATGTCGCCCGCGCACAGCTGTTGTCACCGTATGCCGCCGGCACGGAAGTTCTGGCGCACGGCGACGATGAAGCCGGCCAACGCCTGGACAAGGTATTCGCCGCATTGGCCGACGCACGCCGTCGCCACGGTGCCGATGCATTGGGCAGCTATATCATCTCGATGGCACATGATCGCGGTGACGTGCTGGCGGTACTGGCGCTGGCGCGCCGTGGTGGTCTGCTCGATGCCGAAGGCGCAGTGCCTTTGGACATCGCACCTTTGTTTGAAACCGTCGACGACCTGCAACGAGGTACAGCAACGCTGCGGGACCTGCTTGCCGATCCGGTCTACCGCGCGCACCTGGCCGGGCGCGACGATGTGCAGATGGTGATGTTGGGTTACTCGGACAGCGGCAAGGACGGCGGTATCGCCGCTTCGCGTTGGGGTCTGCAGCATGCACAGGTCGAACTGCTTGAAACCGCGGCGGAATTCGGCGTCAAGCTGACCTTCTTCCACGGCCGCGGAGGTTCGATCAGCCGTGGTGGCACCAAGACCACGCACGCGGTGAACGCTTCCCCGCGCGGCAGCATCGGTGGGCGTCTGCGCGTCACCGAGCAGGGCGAAGTGATCCATCGCAAGTATGGCATCCGTGCACTGGCGCTACGCTCGTTGGAACAGTCAGCTGGTGCGGTGTTGCGCGCGAGCCTGCGGCCGCGCGCCGCCGAGCCGCGTGAAGAGCAGTGGAAGCCGGTGATGGCGCAGGTTGCCGAGCAGAGTTCGCTGGCGTATCGAGCGTTTGTTGGCGATGCGCAATTCATGAACTACTTCCGCCAGGCCACGCCGATCGACGTGATCGAACGCATGACGCTGGGCTCGCGTCCGTCGCGGCGTCTTGGCCAGGATGCTGCGCTTACCAACCTGCGTGCGATCCCCTGGGTATTCGCATGGAGCCAGGCGCGCGCGGTGATTCCGGGTTGGTTCGGCGTCGGCAGTGGTCTGCAAACTGCTGCAGACGCAGGGCATGAACAGACCTTGCGTGAGATGGCGCACGACTGGCCGTTCTTCGAGACCTTCCTCGATGACATGTCGATGGTGTTGAGCAAGGGTGACATCCATATCGCCGAGCAGTTCTCCAAGCTGGCTGGCCCGCTGCATGAGCAGTTCTTCCCGCTCATCCGCGAGGAACTGGCGCTGACCGCACATTGGGTGAAGCGTTTGAGTGGCCAGCAGGAACTGCTGGAACAGGACCCGCGGCTGGCCTTGTCGATCCGCCTGCGTAATCCCTACATCGACCCGATCAGCATCCTGCAGGTGGACCTGCTGCAGCGCTGGCGCGCAAGCGAGCGCGAGGACGAAGGCCTGCTGCGCGCGCTGGTGGCCTGCGTGAACGGTGTATCGCAGGGCGTGCAGAACACAGGTTGAGCCGCCCGTAGTGCCGAGCCATGCTCGGCAGGGGCTTCACCGGCAATCTCCAACCGTAGTGCCGAGCCATGCTCGGCAGGGGCTTCACCAGCAATCCCCAACCGTAGTGCCGAGCCATGCTCGGCAGGGGCTTCACCGGCAATCTCCAACCGTAGTGCCGAGCCATGCTCGGCAAGGGGCTTCACTAGTACAGCCCCTGCC
>NZ_JBRREF010000067.1:0-26488 GCF_056760135.1 Stenotrophomonas sp. STEN023
CCCCCCCCCCCCCCCGCCTCCGGGCCCCGCCCTTTTGGGGGGGCGCGGCCCCCGCGGCGGTGGGGCTCGTGCTTCTCCCTGCCGCCCCCCCCCCGGGGGGGGCCCCCCACTACAACACCCCGGTCAAATGAGATTCATTCCCATTTATGGGAAATCGGCTAGAATAGACCGGTCTCCAATCTACGAATCACGGCATGTCTTCCGCTTTTGGCGCCGAAACGGTGCTTGAAGTCCGTCATTGGACGGACGCCTACTTCAGCTTCTCCACCACCCGCGACAGCGGCTTCCGTTTCGAGAATGGCCAGTTCGTGATGATCGGGCTGGAAAACGAAAACGAAGGCGCCCGCCCGGTATTGCGTGCCTATTCCATCGCCAGTGCCAACTGGGAAGAGCAGCTGCACTTCTTCAGCATCAAGGTGCAGGAAGGTGCGCTGACCTCACGCCTGCAGCACCTCAAGCCCGGCGACAAGGTGCTGGTTGGCAAGAAGCCCACCGGCACCCTGCTGATCAGCGATCTGCATCCCGGCAAGAACCTCTACCTGCTGGGCACCGGCACCGGCTTGGCGCCTTGGTTGAGCGTGGTCAAGGACCCGGAAACCTACGAGCGCTTCGACAAGGTGATCGTCTGCCACGGCGTGCGCTACGAGAAGGATCTCGCCTACCGCGAGTACTTCGAGCAGGAACTGCCGAACGACGAGATCCTTGGCGACATCGTCCGTGACAAACTGCTGTACTACCCGGCGGTCACCCGCGAGCCCTTCCCCAACCAGGGCCGCCTGACCTCGCTGATGGAAAGCGGGCAGATGCAGGAGGCACTTGGCCTGCCGCAGCTGGATCCGGCCAACGACCGCTTCATGATCTGTGGCAGCCCGCAGATGCTGGCCGACCTGCGCACGGTGCTGGATGCACGCGGGTTTGAGGTCTCCACCCGCATCGGCACCGCCGGCCACTACGTGTTCGAGCGCGCTTTCGTAGAGAAATAAGAAGATATGTGGGAGTGGCGCAAGCCGCGAAGCTGGTGATGCCGCCGAGTTGGGCGGTCCTGCGAGCTTCGCGGCCTACGCCGCTCCCACACGGCAATGCCTACAGCGCCGCCTTGATATCCGCTTCCAACGCCTCCGGGCGCGCAGTTGGCGCGTAACGGGCTATCACCTGGCCGTTGCGGCCGATCAGGAACTTGCTGAAGTTCCACTTGATTGCGGCAATGCCCAGCGCACCGCGTTTCTGCCGCTGCAGCCACTGCCATAGCGGATCAGCGTCGGCGCCATTGACCTTGAGCTTGGCCGACAACGGGAAGCTCACCCCGTAATTGATACTGCAGAAGTCCTGGATGGCGGCGGCATCGCCTGGCTCCTGATGGCCGAACTGGTCGCAGGGGCAGCCCAGCACCATCAGCCCCTGCGGGCCCAACTCCTGCCACAGCTGCTCCAGCCCTTCGTACTGCGGGGTGAAGCCGCACTTGGACGCGGTATTGACGATCAGCAGCACCTTGCCATCAAAGGCAGCCAGCGGCAGCGGGCGGCCGTCCAGTGCGGTCAGCTCGAAATCAAAGGCATTGGGCATGGCGCGACTCCAGACAGGGCAACCAGCGTACGCCATCACGGCGCCAACGGCATGCAAGATGTGGCCTTTCAGCGCAACCCTGCCATTCGACACACCCGTGCGGGCGCGCCTGCAGGTACTCTGAAAGATCAGTCTTTTTACCGGAGTTTCCGCCTTGAACACCCGTCTCGCCCTCGCCCTTGCCGCGACCCTGGGTCTTGCCCTGCCGGCTTATAGCCAGGCCGCAACCACTGCGACCACCCAATCTGCCCAGCAGGCCAATCCGTTCTTCGCCGAAAGCCCGCTGCCGCTGCACTACCCGCAATTCGACAAGATCAAGGACGCCGACTTCGCGCCTGCTTTCGACGCGGGCATGGCACAGCAGCTGCAGGAAGTGGAAGCGATCGCCAACAACCCGGCCGCCCCCACCTTTGAAAACACCTTGGTCGCGCTGGAAAACAGCGGCGCCGTGCTGGACCGCGCCACCACCGTGTTCTTCGCGCTGATCGGCGCGGACACCAACGACGCACGCAAGAAGCTGCAGGCCGACTATTCGGCCAAATTCGCCGCACACAGCGATGCCATCAACCTCAATGGCAAGCTGTTCTCGCGTATCGAGACCCTGTACAACAACCGCGCCAAGCTGGGCCTGGATGCGGAAAGCCTGCGTCTGGTCGAGAAGTACCACGACAATTTCGTCCGCTCCGGCGCCAAGCTGTCCGACGCCGACAAGGCCAAGCTCAAGGAGATGAACGCCGAGCTGGCCAACCTGGGCACCAAGTTCAGCCAGAACGTGCTGGCCGAGGTCAACGCCTCCTTCATCGTGGTCGATGACGCCAAGCAGCTGGACGGCCTGTCGGCCGAGCAGATCGCTGCCGCTGCCGAAGCCGCCAAGGCCCGCAAGCTGGATGGCAAGTACGTCATCGCCCTGCTCAACACCACCGGCCAGCCGCCGCTGACCAACCTGGCCAACCGCGAGCTGCGCCAGAAGATCTACGAAGCCTCGGTCTCGCGTGGTAGCAAGGGCGGTGAGTACGACAACACCGCACTGGTCTCGCGCATCATGACCCTGCGCGCCGAGAAGGCCGCACTGATGGGCTTCCCGAACTTCGCCAGCTACTCGCTGGGCAACCAGACCGCCAAGACCCCGGAAGCCGTCAACGCGATGCTCGGCCAGCTGGCCCCGGCCGCCGTCACCAACGCCAAGCGCGAAGCTGCCGACCTGCAGGCAATGATCGACAGCGAGCAGAAGGCCGCCGGCAAGCCGACGTTCGAGCTGCAGCCGTGGGACTGGGCCTTCTACAGCGAGAAGGTGCGCCAGGCCAAGTACAACTTCGACGAATCCCAGCTCAAGCCCTACTTCGAGCTGAAGAACGTGCTGGAGAACGGCGTGTTCTTCGCCGCCGGCAAGGAATTCGGCCTGAGCTTCAAGCAGCGCACCGACCTGCCGGTCTACCACGACGACGTCACCGTCTATGACGTGTTCGACGCCGATGGCAGCCAGCTGGCGATCTTCATCTTCGATCCGTATGCACGCGAGTCCAAGCGTGGCGGTGCATGGATGAATGCCTATGTGTCGCAGTCGGGCCTGACCGGCGACAAGCCGGTGGTCGCCAACCACCTCAACATTCCCAAGCCGCCGGCCGGCAAGCCGACCCTGCTGACCTGGGACGAAGTGACCACCACCTTCCACGAATTCGGCCATGCACTGCACGGCATGTTCTCGGACGTGAAGTACCCCTACTTCGCTGGCACCGCGGTGCCGCGTGACTTCGTCGAGTTCCCCTCGCAGGTCAACGAGATGTGGTCCGACGAGCCGACCATCCTGGCCAACTACGCCAAGCACTACCAGAACGGCTCGGCGATGCCGCAGGCGCTGCTGGACAAGGTGATTGCCGCGTCCAAGTTCAACCAGGGCTTTGCCACCACCGAGTACCTGGGCGCCGCGATGCTGGACCAGAACTGGCACCAGATCGGTGTTGGCCAGATTCCGGCACCGAAGGACGTGATGAAGTTCGAGCATGAAGCGCTGGTCAAGGACGGCATCTATTACGCGCCGGTCCCGCCGCGTTACAAGACCCCGTACTTCAGCCACATCATGGGCGGCTACTCGGCAGGCTACTACGCCTACATCTGGTCGGAAGTGCTGGATGCCAACACCCAGAAATGGTTCCGTGAGAATGGTGGCCTGTCGCGCGCCAACGGCGACCACTTCCGCAAGACCCTGCTGTCCAAGGGCGGCAGCGTCGACGCAATGGAGCTGTTCCGCAACTTCGCCGGCCATGAGCCGCAGATCGAGCCGTTGCTGGAGAAGCGTGGTTTGACCACCGGTGCTGCTGCCAAGTAAGCAGCCACTGGTTTTGGTGGAATGAGAACGCCCGGCTTTGCCGGGCGTTTTCTTTTGCTGCGTGCGGCAGATCAAAAGCCCCCCTCATCCGCCCTCCGGGCACCTTCTCCCGCAGGCGGGAGAAGGGAGTGATCAGGCGCCGCGGGGTCTGATGCATTGCTTGAGCTCACGCATTGCGCGGCAAGCCATCAGCTCAAGCAGCGCCTGCATTCCCTTCTCCCGCCTGCGGGAGAAGGTGCCCGGAGGGCGGATGAGGGGGCTCTGTGCTTCTGGCTCTGTGCTTCTGGCTCTGTGCTTCTGGCTCTGTGCTTCTGGCTTTGTGCTTCTGGCTTTGTGCTTCTGGCTTTGTGCTTCTGGCTTCGGACTTCGGACTTCGGACTTCGTTCAACCAGCATCCGGTCAGCAAAAAATCCGACCCAGCCTTACCGCCCCCGCTCCACAATCACCGTAGCGGTCATGCCATTGGCCAGCACAACACCCTTCGCAAACGAGCCCGCATCCAGCTTGATCCGTACCGGAATCCGCTGCGCCAAGCGCACCCAGTTGTAGGTCGGATTCACATTCGCCAGCAGGTCACTACCGGTCGGACTGTCCGCATCGGTGATGCCATGCGAAATACTCTCGATATGCCCGTGCAGCTCCTGCCCGCTCATCAGCTGCACGCGCGTGCCATCACCAACATGCAGCTGCGCCAACTTGGTCTCTTCGAAATAACCGTAGACCCAGAACGAATTGGTATCGATCACCGCCAGCTTGGCCGCACCCGCTGTAGCGTAATCACCCTGCCGCACTTCGAGGTTGGTCACATAGCCATCCACCGGTGCACGCACCTGGGTACGCTCCAGATTCAACTCTGCAGTATCCAATGCGGCCTGCGCCTGCTCCACCGCAGCCATGGCCTGCTGCTGCGAAGCACTGGCTTGCTGGCGGCTGGCCTGCGCCTGCGCCACACCTGCGCGCGCTGCCTGCGCGGCACTCAACGCATCGCTACGTGCTTCTTCGGAGATCAAACTGCCGGTGATGCGCTGGCGACGTTCGTACTGCTGCTCGTAGCGGCTGGCATTCGCACTCTGCTGCGCGGCACCGGCTGCTGCCACCTGGATGCTGGCACCCGCTGCGCGCGCCGATGCCTGCGCGGCGGCCAGGTTGCCGCGCGCCTGATTCAAGGCGTTCTGGTAGCGCGCCGGGTCGATCTGATAAAGCACGTCACCGCGCTTCACCAACTGGTTGTCGCGCACTGCTACCGCGCTGACCGGACCGGAAACATCCGGCGCAACGCGTACAACTTCCGCACGCAGACGACCTTCACGCGTCCAAGGCGAGTACATGTAGTGGCGCCACATCGCCATCGCGATCAAGGCGGCTATCACCACCACCGCGGCGGTGATGGAAAAACGAAGAATGGATTGGACTCTGGGGGTCATGGGGAGTTCTCAGAACAGCAGCAGGCCGAAGCCACCAAACAGACAGATGAAGATCGCAGTGCGGAACAAGGCCGGGTGCCAGACGTTGCGGTACCAACCACGACGGCCAGCCAGCGTGTCCAGCGCCCATAGCACGATGCAGACCAGCACGAACAACAGCAGCAGGCCGGGAAACAGGGTTCCGGCGAATGCGATTTCAATGGGCATGGCGAGGTGCCTCCGGATTTGAATCAGTGGGGGCGATGTAGGCGGCCATGACCGAGCTGTCGTCCACCATGGCCAATCGCACCAGCCGCAGGTGCAGCAACACCCGTGCCGCGACACCACCATCAGCGGCCTGTGCACGCGCCTGCGCGATGGCCACGGTCAGCACAGTGTCGGCGCGCTGCCATGCCGTGGCATCTGGCAGGGCGAAGAAATCGGCCAAGGCCCGCACCACTGAATCCACGCACTGGTGCAACTGTGTCGATGCCGGTTCGCGCGCCACGTCCTGGCGCAGGTGGATCAGTGCGCGGCCGGTTTCGTTGACCGCCAAGGCCCAGGCGAGCTGCTGGCGGGACTCTTCGCTGCCCGCCGCCGTATGGGCGACGATCTGGTGCAGCAGGTCGCTGTTGATGCTTTCGAAACGGTGCTGGAGCCCACGCAACGGCGCCTGTGCGGCCAAGCCGACCTGTGCGCGCAGGCCAGCCATCTGCCGCCGCCGCAACCATGCCGTGCCCACCAGCGGTGGCATCAGCGCAAAGCTCAACACCGCTGCTCCCATCGCCATCATCTGCGAGGTACCTTCGTTGAAGAAGCGCACCGGGTCGAAGGCGTGCACGCCGGTAATGGCCAGAATGTTGACCAGCCCCATCGTGTAACCCAGACCGAATACCGCCAGCTTGGGCCGGCTGACCATATAGGGACCGACCATGAAAAACGGCAGCAAGCCGGCAACCAACAAGGTGAAGCCCTCCATCCGGGTCAACACCATGTAGTCACAAATGTAAGCGGCAAGCACGCCAACCAGATAGCCCCAGGCCACCTTGCTGGTGATCTGCGCGGCGTTTGCCATGGTGGCGAACAGGCCGGAAAAGATCGTCGCCAGCAGCATCACATTGACCGCCATCGCCCAGCCGCTGGCGGCCCACAATGCACCCAGCAACAACATGGTGATCGCGGTGCGGGCGAACGCCACCGCGGCTCCGAGATAGTCATTGCCGCGGATGAAGTGGGCACGTGCGTCCTCCTCGGTCGGCGCGACCTGCAGGGTCAGCTGCCGACGTGCATGCACGTAATGTTCAAGCTCCTTGACGAAGCGCCGCAACAATTGCGTCCCCACATCGAAGTCTTCGATCTGGACGACGCCGCTCAGGGCAGCGCGCAGCTCGCCCGAGCGCGCGGTCAGGCCTTTGCGTACCGCGTGGATCTGCCCTGCCAATTGCGCCGGCGATTGCTCACTGGCTTGCAGGGCGGCCCCCAATGGCAGGTACAAGGCCTGCAGCGCCTGGCCCGCGGCCGGGTCTGGCTGGCGCAGTAAACGGTTGATCAGATGGTGCAAGGACTGGAACGTGGTCGATGCTGCCATGAAGCGCTGGTTGAAGCGCTGCAGGTGCGCGCTGCGTGCACGCGCTTCGGCGTCCTCGAAGATCACCGAACTCCGCAGGTCTTCCAATGCCACCGCGTCCCGCACCACCCGCAGATGCGCCTGCTCCATGCGTTCACGCGGCACTTCGCCAAGCAGCGCGCCGCGCATGAAACCCAGGAAGTTCTCGTACTGGTTGTTCACCGCCATGCGCAAGGTGTCGCGCAGGCGCACCGGGAACAAGGTGTCGCTGATCACCGCGGTCACCAGCAGGCCCAACAGCACCTCGCTGATGCGCGCCACCGCAGAATCGAAGACCTGCCCCGGGTGGGTGGAGATCACCGGCAAGGCGATGATGGCTGCGGTATAGCCGGCCAGCACGAAGGCATAGGATTTGAAGTTGCGATGCAAGGTGGCCCCGGCAGTGCAGCCGGCGATCCATAGCGCCATCAGCAGCAGGAACGGCTCACGCTGTTGCGGAAACAGGCCCACGATCAACAGCGCACCGGCCGCACCGACAAAGGTGCCAAGCACCCGGTAAAAAGCCTTGGCCAGCACCATGCCGCTTTGCCGGTGCATGACGATGACCGTCGTCATCATCGCCGTGCCCGGCTGCGGCAGCTGCAGGCGCATCGCCAGCCAACCGGTCAGGAAGAACGCCACGGTCGTGCGCAGCACGAACAGCCAGGTATCGGCCTCGCCCTTGAGGAAGCCGCGCATGCCTGTGTGCCAGGGCGTCGCCGGCGCGCTCACTGATGATGGGATGGCAGACATGGCGTGCTCAGATGGCCTCGATGCCGTCCAGCATCTTTTTCAGCAGCCGTTCGAGCTGGTGCTGTTCATCCTCTTCCAGGCCCTGCACCTGCAGGATCAGCAACTCGGCCATCTTCGGCAACAGACGCTGGATGCAGGCCAGGCCTTTGTCGGTCAGGTGCAGCCCAAGCTTGCGCCGGTCATTGGTGTCCGGAATCCGCTCCAGCAGGCCCTTGTTGCACAGCTGGTCGGTGAGTCGGGTGATGTTGGCCGATTTCTCGGTGGCGGCCTCGGCCAGTTCCGACGGCGTCAGCGGGTGGTCCGGCGTGCCGTACAGCATCATCAGGATGTTGTATTCGGCGTGGCTGAGGTCGAAATCACGCAACACGGCATTGGCGCGGTCGTGGACGGTCTTGTAGATGCCCTTGACCAGACGCACCAGCACCGCCGGCTCGCGCGGGAAGCCCGGCCAGCGGGCGCAGGTGGCATCAATCCGGGTTTCGGTCGCGTCGAAGCTGCTCATGGGCTATCCGGCTCATCGAGGAATGAGGCGGATAATACACATATGTAATATAAACTTCTAAAACAGTTTTGTGGTTACAGCGTTCCATGTTCAGCGGGGCGCCAGATAACCTTCACGAACCCCACGCGGCGACAGCAGCAGCTGCCAGAGCTGCGAGTGACGGGTGCGGAAAGTCGCCATCGAGGCAGCCAGGTAGAAGCGCCACATGCGCCGGAAGCGTTCGTCGTAGCGGGCATCCAACTGTTCCCAAGACGCCTCCACGTTGTCGCGCCAGGCTTGCAGGGTGCGGTCGTAGTCAGTGCCAAAGTTATGCCAGTCCTCCAGCACGAACAGCCCTTCCATTGCCTGGGTGATCTGCGCAGCCGATGGCAGCATGGAATTGGGGAAAATGTACCTGGCAATCCACGGGTCGGTGCGGTCGCGGCTGACGTTGGTGCCAATGCTGTGCAACAGGAACAGGCCCTGCTCGCCCAGGCAGCGCCGGGCAACCTCGAAGTAGCTGCGGTAGTTCTTGACCCCGACGTGCTCGAACATGCCCACCGAGAAGATGGCATCGAAGTGCTCGTCCAACTCGCGGTAGTCCTGCAGGCGTATCTCTACCGGCAACCCGGCACACAACTCGCGGGCAAACTCCGCCTGCTCGTGCGAGATGGTCACCCCAACACCGCGCACGCCATAACGTTCTGCGGCGAACTTCAGTGCCTCACCCCAGCCGCAGCCTATGTCCAGCACGCGCATGCCCGGCTGCAGGCCGAGCTTGCGACAGATCAGTTCGAGCTTGGCTTCCTGCGCGTCGTCCAGATTGCCGGCATTGCGCCAGTAACCGCAGCTGTAGACCAGCCGCTTGCCGAGCATGGCCCGGTACAGATCGTTGCCGAGGTCGTAATGACGCTTGCCGACCTCAAAGCTGCCCTGCCCGCTTTGCAGGTTGAACAGCTTGGCCTTGAGCGCATCCCAGACCTCGCCGCTGCCATGCACGCGCTCGTCCAGCCGCGCATCAAGCAGATGCGTGAGCAGGCCATCCAGCGAATGCGCCTGCCACCAGCCTTCCATATAGCTCTCGCCCAACCCGAGCGAGCCGTCGGCCAGCACCCGCGCATAAAAGCGCGGGTCGAGGATGTCCAGGTCCTGCGGCCGCTCACCGCCCGGGGTGATATCGGCCTCCTGCAGCAGTGCTTCCACACGTCGTTGCAGCCCCGCATCCATCACTGACCTCCTGTGTATCAGGGGTGCGCGAACAACCCCTGGTAAGCCGCCGCCACATGCGGCAACAGCACCGCCGCCGGCACATCCACCGTCTGCGTGCCATCCGAATACGGCCCCACCTGATAGGGCGGGAACACGAAGCGCAGCGCCGAAATCTTGCCCGCCGCATCCAGCACCGGCTGGAACTGGCCGAAGTTGGTGGCGTCGGCGGTGGTGCCTTCGTCGATCATCTTGGACAGGTTGCGGACCTGGGCCTGCTGTTCTTCCGGCGACATGTCTTCGCCCTGCGCACGCACCGTGGCCTGCTCCAACAGCTTGTCCTCGGTGAAATCACTGATTGCCTGCCAGCCCTTGGCCGAGGTGATCAGGTCTTCTGCCTTGAGCAACTGCTGCTGCTCGGGCAACCAGACAAAACGGGCTACCAGCGGCTGACCATGGGCGCCACCGGTATAGCTGCTGCCATCGGCGGAAACGGCGACTACCGCTGGCGACTCCACCAGCATGTCGAAGGCGAGAGACAGCTCGTACGGCGCGGTGGGCTTGTCGTTGCCCAGCTCGGACACCGACTTGAGCAGCTCAGCCTTGGCGTGGCTGGCATAGTCACTCAACGCATTGGCCAGGCCCGGGTATTTGGCGGCTGCCGGTGGGTAACTGATACCAATGACGTAGCTTGGGGTGTTTTCAATCACATCGCGTAGATCAGCTGCCGCAGGCGCGACCGCAACCGGCGCCTGCACCGGTTCCGCCGCCGGTGCGCCGGGCGCACCTTGCTGATCCTGCTTGCAACCAGCCAATGCCAACAGCAATACCGCTGCGGCAGACGATCCCCGTACCAACCTGTTCATGCCCTGTCATCCCTTGAAGGTTTGTGCGGCCGCCCGGTCGGGCTTGGCCATGCAGCGGAATTATCCCAGCAGGTCTGCATATTCGCCATGGCGCTGCATGAAAGTGGCGGCATACGCACAGGCCGGCACCACTTTCCAGCCTGCGGTCCGGGCGTGATCCAGCGCGAACCGGGTCAACTGGGCGGCGATGCCGCGGCCACCAATGGCCTCAGGCACCCCCGTATGGGAGATGACCATCACCTCGCCACGCAACTCGTAGTCCAGCAACGCACGCTGGCCATCGACCACGGTCTGGAACCGATGCGCTGCGGCGTCATGTTCAATGGTCGGAACTGGCGGTTGATTCAAGCTCATGACTGCTCCTGCGGAAGGCCTTGGATTGGGTCGAATGGGCGTGGCGGCGTGCCCGAGCAGACACAAACGCCGTATTACGTCACTTTCCGACATCAGACCCACCAACACTACCCCAATCAAACCATGGACTACGCCTCAAAAGCTGGCACGGGTTTTGCTGTGTCTATCAGCACAACAGCCAACAGCCAAGGTGTCCCATGTTCGACAACGACCGCACCATGCAGATCCCGGCAGACGACCACGATGCCACCCTGCTCGAAGGCCTGTTCCAGCTGACCGTCGCTGGTGAAACCAACGGCTGGGAATTCAAGAAGATCGACAGCGAAGTCTATTCGCGCTTCCTCGATAGCTACGCCGCCTAAGCTCAGCCTCAACCCCTCACGCGGAGCGCGCGCAGGCAGCCAGCACCGTGAACAAGAATGGGGCCGTGACGACACACTGCGCCCGGCCCCGACGTTTGCGGGTCAGGCCCGCCCCCGCCCACTCCGCCGATCAGAAGCGGAAGGTGGGATTCATCAGACTCTGCAGGAAGTGCTGCAGCAGCTCCGGCTCCATGATCAGCATGAACATCACGCCGAACGCGGCACCGGCAAGGTGCGCACTGTGATTGACGTTGTCCCCGCCCTTTTTGTCCATCCAGATGCTGTAGCCGACGTAGAACGCGGCGTACACGATGGCCGGAGCCGGGATGAACATCACCAGGATCAACTTCCATGGCGCGATCAGGATGTAGGCAAACAGCACCGCCGACACCGCACCTGATGCGCCCAGGCTCAGGTAGTTCGGGTTCTTCTGGTTCTTCAGGTAGGTCGGCAGGATCGATACCACCAACGCCGACAGGTAGAACAACGGATAGACCCACCACTGCCCGGTTGTGCCGAGCATGATGACTTCAATCGAGCGCCCGAAGAAATACAGGGTGACCATGTTGAACAACAGGTGCCCGAAATCGGCGTGGATGAACCCATAGGTCACCAGCCGGTCGTACTGCTTGTGCTTGTCGATCGCCGGCGGCCACAGGATCAGCCGGTCAGCCAGCTTGCGGTTGTTGAACGCCATCCACGACACCAGCGCGGTGATGGCGATCAGGATCAGGGTTATCGGTCCTTGCATGTTCAAACCGCCCGGTAGTTGTCGACCATCTTGTAACGGCGCGCGTAGATGCCGAATGCCAGTGCCGCAATGAAGGCAAAGCCAGCAAAGAAGAACATCAGGAACGCCGTCTCGCTCAAGCCGGTGCTGGCAATACGATCAGTCACCGCATGGTTGCGCACCGCCGCATTGGACAGCAGCACCCACAGGTTACCGATGGTGGTGGTCAGGTTCCAGAAGCTCATCACCACACCCTTCATGGATGCAGGTGCCTGGCTGTAGGCGAACTCCAGACCGGTGGCCGAGACCAGCACTTCACCGAAGGTCAGCAGCGCATACGGCAGCACCTGCCAGAAGATCGACATGGCATCGCCACCGTCCATCACCACCTGGATGCCACCCACCACGATCCAGGCCAGGCCGCTGAAGGCGATACCGGCGGTCATCCGCCGCAGCGCGGTCGGCTCGAAGCCGAAGCGACGCAGGGCCGGGTACAGCACCAGATTGTTGAACGGGATCAGGATCATCACCAGCAGCGGGTTGAGCGCCTGCATCTGCGAGGCGGTGAACCAGCTGGGCATGCTCATCTGCTGGCCCTGCAGCACCCAGGTCGAGGCTTTCTGGTCGAACAGCGAGAAGAACGGCGTGGTCAGGGCGAAGATCACCAGCACCTTCATTACCGAACGTACGCCTTCAACAGCCGCCTCCGGGTGCACGCCGCGGGCGCGGTCCAGCTGCAGCATGGTGCCGCCGCCAATACCGGCCAGCACCGAGACCAGCGCCAGACACAGGCAGATCACGATGCCCAGACTGGGAACCAACGCGAACGAAGCCAGCGCCAGCACCACACCCAACACCGCCACCACCAGGCCCATACGGCCCTGGCCCGGGGCTTGTGCCAACAGCGCGGTACGCACCACATTGGCGAAGGAATGCGGGTCCTTGGGCGGCAGCGGCACCAGCACGTAGCGCTTGCGTCCCAGCCAGAACACGAAGGTCGCAACGAACATCAGGATGCCGGGAATACCGAACGCCCACTGTGGGCCGAGGTTCTTCAGCGCCAGCGGAATCAGCAGCGAGGCGAACAGCGAGCCGAAATTGATGATCCAGTAGAAGGCGTCAAACACGATCTTGGCCAGGTGCTTGTTGCCCTGGTCGAACTGGTCACCCATGAACGAAGCCACCAGCGGCTTGATACCGCCGGCGCCGAGCGCGATCAGGCCCAAGCCCAGGAAGAAGCCCTGGCGGTTACCCTCGAACAAGGCCAGGCACAGATGGCCGACGCAGTAGATCAGGCTGAACCAGAGAATGGTGTGGTACTTGCCGAAGAAGCGGTCGGCCAGCCAGCCACCGAGCAGCGGGAAGAAATACACGCCGATCATGAAGCTGTGCATGATGTCCTTGGCTTCGCCGGCACGGCCTTCGGCGGTGATCTCCTGCAACAGCAGCGAGGTGATCAGGAACTGCACCAGGATGTTGCGCATTCCGTAGAAACTGAAACGTTCGCACGCCTCATTACCGATGATGTAGCCGATCTGGCGCGGCATTTTTGCCTTGGGGTTCGGGGCTGCTGCCACGTCGTTGGTCGTCATCTGCGGGCGATCCGTGAATACAAAGGTTGCAAGCGTAACGCATCACGCTGCCCGCCAGACTGGATCCAACAGGTAAAACACCTACCGCCCATACAAGCAAAACCCTATTACAGCCGCCTGCACGCCCCTTCTACGCGGAAAGCATTAGGATGACAGTCCCTCATCTTGAGGCGTTGCAATGCTGCGCTGGGGCTGTTTCGGACTGCTTGTCCTGTCATTTGGCGTCATGGCTGAGCCGGTCATACCGGTCATCAAGATCGCCAACCTGCGCCTGCCCGACAGCGGCGAAATCTGGACCGGCCAGCGCGACCGGATCGCCGCGCTGATGGAAGACCTGCGACCGGACGTGATCGTCGTGCAGGACGTGCGCCAGCTGGCCAACACCCCCAACCCCGCCTGCTGGCTGGGCAGCCGCCTCAAGTACAGCTGCGACTTCATCAGTGCCGATCGCCCCAGCCAGCCGGTGCGCCGCGGCAATGCGGTGTTGACCCGCCTGCAAGCCCAGCAGGACGGCATCACCCTGCTGCACGGCGATGACGCCCCGACCGCCGCCGGCATGCAGCGCCTGCAGCTGCAACAGACCCAACTGAACATCTATGCCGCCAGCATGTGCCCCAGCGACAACAGCCCGGTCTCGCGTGGCCACCAGGCGGCGGATCTGCGCTCGTGGATGGATGCCACCGCCGAGGGCCTGCCATCACTGATCATCGGCAACTTTGCCGCGCCTACCGAGGAACTGGTGCGACAGCTGCCCGGGTATCAGCCGGCGCGCAGGAATCCGTCCAACCGCCGCGGCGATGCCCGCCTCGCAGCCGACGCGCAGCACGGGCTCGACGTGCTGTACCAGGTCCGCAGTTTCGCCGACATCACCCAGCAGGCGATCCAGCTACCGGCCAGCGACGCACAGCCGGCGCCCGAGCCGCTGGGCATGATGGCAACGCTGCGTATCACCCGGGTCCCCGCGCCCGATGACGCCGAGCAACCCTGAGGCGGCAGTTGCCTTTGTTTGTTTGTGGGCGCGGGGGCAGCCGCGAAGCGGGCGTTGCTGCAGGCCCTGGCATCCAGCCAATCTGATGAAGGCACTGGCTTCGCGGCTTACGCCGCTCCCCCAAAAAAAAAGCCAGCCAACGCGCGATCAGACCAACCGCCAATGGGCCGGCTTTGTTTGTAGGAGCGGCGTCAGCCGCGAAGCTGAGGTTGTTGCAGCTGCGGGCATACATGCACTCCGATGATGTGCGTGCTTCGCGGCTGACGCCGCTCCTACACGAGGCTGCCAGCCTGCGTTTGCCATGTGCCCGCGAAGCTGGCATTGCAGCAACTGCGGCCAACCCTGCAGTCTGATGACCCACCAGCTTCGCGGCTTACGCCGCTCCCACAACATGGAGTTTGCGGCGCCAGAACGACAAAGGCCGGGCGATGCCCGGCCTTTGCTGGGGCAGCCGTCCCTACCGGGACCGCCGCTTCATGTCACCGCTATCAGGCAATCGCTTCCTGGTAACGACGCTCGACTTCGTTCCAGTCGACCACGTTGAAGAACGCGCCGATGTATTCCGGACGACGGTTCTGGTACTTCAGGTAGTAGGCATGTTCCCACACGTCCAGCGCCAGGATCGGGGTGTTGCCGTCCATCAGCGGGCTGTCCTGGTTGGCCGAGGACTCGACGACAACCTTCTTGTCCGGGGTCACGCTCAACCACGCCCAGCCGCTGCCGAAACGAGTCAGCGCGGCCTTGGTGAAGGCTTCCTTGAATTTCTCGAAACCGCCCAGCTGCGATTCGATCGCCTTGCCGACGTCACCGACCGGCTGGCCGCCGCCGTTGGGCGACATCACGGTCCAGAACAGCGAGTGGTTGGCATGGCCGCCACCGTTGTTGCGCACCGGGCCCTGCAGGTTTTCCGGCAGCGACTTGGTCTTTTTCACCAGCTCATCAACCGGCAGGTCGGCGTACTCGGTGCCTTCCAGCGCGGCATTGACGTTGTTGATGTAGGTCTGGTGGTGCTTGCTGTGGTGGATCTCCATCGTGGCCGCATCGATATGCGGTTCCAGGGCGTCGTAGGCGTAAGGCAGCTTGGGCAGGGTGTAAGCCATGAGGGATCTCCTTTGGATAGCCGGTTTCTGTGTCTGGCCGAAAAACCAGACGGTGCGCTGTCAATGGTAGGGACGATGCAGCAACTTACCAAGGGTGTTGTAGAGGAAACTTTGTCCCGCGCTTGGACGATGGACAGCACAGACGCGATCTGAGCGACCATTGTTACTGCCGCGTGAAACATGCGTACTGAACCATCTGTTCAACAAAGACGCTGTCATGGCGTGATAATCATCGCCCGTTCCGGAATTTTCCTACTGCCCATGCGTAAGCCCATGCTCCTTGTAGTCGCCATCGTCCTGCTCATCGGCGGGCTATGGGGCATGCGCGTGCTGCAACAACCTGCACCTCCGCAGTTTGCGCCATCGCTTTCGCAGGACCTGCCTGCAACGGTCGGGACCAGCCGCGCTGACGAACGCAGCAAGGACCCGCTCCCGGCTTTCCTGCCGGCAGAAGCGCGCGAAACCATTGCCCTGATCCAGCGCGGCGGGCCCTACCCGCACCGCCAGGACGGCAGCACCTTCGGTAACCGCGAGCGCCAGCTGCCGCAGCGCCCGCGCGGCTATTACCGCGAATACACCGTGGACACACCCGGGCTGAGCCACCGTGGTGCCAAGCGCATCGTCACCGGCGGCGACCCGCCGGATGCCTGGTATTACACCGATGACCATTACGAGAGCTTCCGCAGCTTCGAAGTCCCCGCCAGGAGTACGCCATGAGTGACAGCGGTTTCGATATGGGCCTGGAAGACGTCAGCCAGGCCGGCGTTTACGGCGTGGGCGATGGCGACCTCGGCGGTCTGGCAGCGGTGGCACGCGATGCCGGGCTGCGCGTGTGCCGCATCGACCTGGAAGGCTGCGCCGACAAGCGCACCTTGCTGATGCGTCTTGGCACCCAGCTCGACTTCCCGGCCGGCTGGAGCCGTAACTGGGATGCGCTGTCCGATGGTTTGCGCGACCTGTCCTGGCTGCCGGCAAACGGTTATGCATTGCTGTTCAGCGATGCAAACGACCTGCGTCAGGGCAGCCCGGCTGACTTCGATACCTTGTTGGACGTGCTGTCCGAAGCCTCTGCCAGCTGGGCCGAGGACAAGGTGGCGTTCTGGGCCTTCCTGGAACTGCCAGGTGGCGGCGAGGAAGCCGCTGACGACGAGAAAGAGTGACCCTCAGCGGGCGGCCTGCAGCCAGCGCGCCAGGCTGTTCAGCTGCTGCGCCTGGACCTTGTCCACCACTGGCGCCAGGGCGCTGAGATCATCGGGGCTGTAACCGCCTGCGCGGTAGCGCCAGCTTACCCGGGTTGAAGTACCTTCTGCCTGCAGGGTCCATTCGGCGACCCCATGCAGGCCCATGCCCTGCATCGGCCCAAGCCCGCCAGTCATGCGCAGGGTTTTCTCCGGATCTACGAACACGACCTGCAGGTGTTGCGCCTGCTGTGCGCCTGCGCGTTCGCAGAAGCAGCCACCGGCACGGGCATCGATGGAGAGCGTTGCAGCCTTGCCCCACCAGCTGTGGTCTTTTGGCCACCAATGATCGATGTCGGCTGTCATCGCCTGCCAAACGCGCGCTGGCGTGGCTGCGATCAGGACACTGTTTTCGACAGAGAAGCCACTGGGTGTAGCGTCTTTGACTTCGCCGTGCGCTGGCAAGGCGAAGGCGGTTGCGAGCAGTAGGAGCGTACTGAGTCTGCGGTGCATGGCTGCTGCTCGTGTTGAATGGCACGAGAATGCGCGGAGCGTGGTTGGCCCGCAAGCGCTGGGCTCATAGCCAAGAGCCCTCCCTCCCCAGCCCAGCCCTCCCCTACGCCTACGGCGCAAGGGAGGGAGCGTAGTGCCGAGCCATGCTCGGCAGGGGCGTTCCCAGCAACCCATCAGCGTCGCGGCACCAAGCCGAACAATCCGTAGATCAACCCGCTCAAAGCACCCCTCCCCAGCCCTCCCCTACGCCTTCGGCGCAAGGGAGGGAGCGAAAAGTTCAGCCCTTCTTTCTACCGAGCAGCTGAGCCCTCCCTTTCGCGCAGCGAAGGGGAGGGTTGGGAGGGGTGCTTTTGATTCCTGCCAAATGCGCGGCGGCAAACCTACAGCGAAAACCCCGCCTCCCCAGCCCTCCCCTACGCCTGCGGCGCAAGGCAGGGAGCAGAGCATCAGCCCAAGTGCGCCGAAACCGGCCCCTTCAACTCGATGGTGTTGCCATCCGGGTCTTTGAAATACAACGACAGCCCGTCCCCTTCAGCACCGAAGTTCACCTCGGCCGGCGCCAACGGCGTTGCGCCATGCTCGGACAGATACGCAACCATGCCCGCCTCATCGAAAGGCTCCACGCGCAGGCACAGATGATCAACATTGCGCGCTTCCAACCCCGGACCGGCACCGCCGCGCGCACCCAAGCTGCCATCCAGACTGATCAGATCGATCATCGACGCGCCAGCACGCAGATGCACCAGGCCAAGGTGGTCGCGTCGTAGCGCCACCTCGCAGCCCAGAACGGTTGAATAAAACGCGATGCTGCGCTCCAGGTCGCGGACCCGGAACACCACATGATCGATACTTGCAACGTCGAACGGCCGTTTCATCATCACCTCGCAGCATCCATGGATACCATCCTGCCGCCCTCGACGAGGACGGCAGGTGAAGCAAAGTGCGAACCGTCAGCGCCTGCTTAGGCGTCCAGTTCCTGCCACCGTGCATAGGCGGCATCCAGCTCGGCCTGCACCTTGCTCAGCTGCTGCGTGTGCGCAGTGACTTCGGCACTCGTACGCGTATAGAACGACGGGTCGTTCATCGCCGCAGTCAGGCCTTCCACGTCCAGCTCCAGCTGTTCGATCTTGGCCGGCAGCTGCTCCAGCTCGCGCGCGTCCTTGAAGCTCAGCTTGCGCTTGGGTGCGGCATCGGCAACCGGAGCGGCAACCGGAGCCGCAGGCGCTGCGGTCGCCGAAGCCTTGGCCACCGCCATTGCAGTCTGGGTCGGTGCCGGACGCTGGCGCAGCGAGTCGGTATAGCCGCCGATGTAATCGCCGACTTTGCCTTCACCTTCCAACACCAGCGTGGAGGTCACCACGTTGTCGAGGAAGTCACGGTCGTGGCTGACCAGCAGCAAGGTGCCGGTGTAGTCGCCGAGCAGCTCTTCCAGCAGCTCCAGGGTCTCCACATCGAGATCGTTGGTTGGTTCATCCATTACCAGCAGGTTGGACGGCTGCGCGAACAGCTTGGCCAGCAGCAGGCGGTTGCGCTCACCACCGGACAGGCGGGTGATCGGCGCGCGCGCGCGTTCCGGGGTGAACAGGAAGTCCTGCAGATAGGCATGCACGTGTTTGCGCTTGCCATTGATATCGATGAAATCCGCACCTTCGGCCACGTTCTCGATCGCACTCCAGTCTTCGCGCAGGGTGGCGCGGTACTGGTCGAAGTAGGCAATCTGCAGGTTGGTGCCCTGGCGCACTTCGCCACTGTCCGGTTGCAGTTCGCCCAGCAGCAGTTTCAACAAAGTGGTCTTGCCACTGCCGTTGGGGCCGATCAGGCCGATGCGGTCGCCACGCAGGATGACGGTTTCGAAATCCTTGATCATCACCCGCTCGCCAAAGGCGAAGTTGATGTTCTTGATGTCGATGACCTTCTTGCCGGAGTTCTCCGCACCGGAGGCTTCCAGCTTGACGTTGCCGCTCAGCTCACGGCGCTGCACACGCTCGTTGCGCATGGCCTTGAGCCGGCGAACGCGGCCTTCGTCGCGGGTGCGGCGGGCCTTGATGCCCTGCCGGATCCAGACTTCTTCCTGTGCCAGCAGCTTGTCGAAGCGGGCGTTTTCCTGCGCCTGCGCATTGAGGCGTTCTTCGCGGCGGCGCTCGTAGTTTTCCCAGTCGCCCGGCCAGCTGGTCACCTGGCCGCGATCGATTTCGACGATGCGAGTCGCGAGCGCACGCAGGAAGCGGCGGTCATGGGTGACGAACACCACGCAGCCGTTCCAGCCCTTGAGGAAGGTTTCCAGCCAATCGATGGCTTCGATATCCAGATGGTTGGTCGGCTCGTCGAGCAGCAGCACGTCCGGGCCGGCAACCAGCGCACGCGCCAGCAGCACGCGGCGCTTCATGCCGCCGGACAGACGGCCGAATTCGGCATCGCCATCCAGGTCGAGCTTGGTCAGGGTTTCTTCGACACGCTGATCCAGACCCCAGCCATCGGCGGCATCGATCTTGGCCTGCACATTGCCCATTGCCTCGCCATCGAAGACTTCGGCGTGGCTAAGGCGGTGGAACTCGGCCAACCAGTGGCCAAGCTCGCCAAGGCCATCGGCGACCACGTCGAACACGCTGCCGGCAGCACCATGCGGCACTTCCTGCTCGAGCCGGGTGACGCGCACGCCCTGCTGCACGCGCACCTCGCCGTCATCGGGCTTGAGCTCGCCAGCCATCAGCTTCATGAGAGTGGATTTGCCGGCGCCGTTGCGGCCGATCAGGGCGATACGCTCGCCAGTCTCGATCGACAGTTCGGCTTTTTCCAGCAACAACGGGCCGCCGACGCTGTAGTCGACGTTCTGCAAGGTAATCAAAGGCATGGGCGTATTGTACGGGCTCTGGCGGCCGACCGCGCTCAATCGTCGCTAAACACGTCTGCCGGCAGGCCGAGCAGCTGGCGCAGGCTGGTCGGAATCCGCTTGCCGGGATGCCGCACCGCCCATAGCTGACGCTGCAATGGCGGCATGGGCGTCGCCAACACCTGCAGCTTGCCCAACGTCACCAGGTCAGCCACCGCATGCCGCGACAGGCAGGCCAGCCCCAGCCCGGCGACCGCGCCCTGCTTGATCGCTTCGGTGCCGCCCAACTGCAGCACCTCGGCAAACCCATGCAGATGCGGCAACAAGGCCTGTTCGGCAGCCTCGCGAGTACCTGAACCGGGTTCGCGCAGCAGCCAGCGCGCCTGCCGCAGCATCGTCAGGTCCACTCCACTTTTGAGCTGCACGGCGAGCGGGTGACGTTCGCCAAACACCACCACCAGCTCGTCCTGCTGCCAGTGCGCTACTTCCAGCCCGGGCTCGTGGCTGGGCCCTTCAATCAAGCCGACATCCACCTCCAGCCGTTGCACGGCGGTGGTGACCTCGCGGGTATTGCCGATCACCAGTTCGACATGCGCGTGTGGATTGGAGGCCTGCAGGTCGGCGATCCGCGCCGGCATCAGGTAGTTGCCGATGGTGGTGCTGGCGCCGACCTGCCAGCGCACAGCCGCACCGGTCTGGCTGTCGGCACGGAACCGACGCTCGATATCGGTCATACCCGCCAACAACGCCCGCGCCTGCGGCAGCAAGGCCCGGCCATGGCCGTTCAGCACCAATCTGCGGCCAATCCGGTCAAACAAGGCCAGCCCGAGCAGATTTTCCAGTTCTACCAGGGCCGCACTGACCGCCGATTGCGACAAGCCCAGTAACTCGCCCGCTGCCGTCGTGGTACCGGCTTCGGCAATCCCGGAGAAGATCTGCAGCTGGCGCAGAGAGAGATGCATAACCTATCTCGAAAATCGGTTAATTCAACCAATATTATCCGTTTTACAGGTAATAACCCTGGGTGCAGCATGGGCTATCTTCTAATAACCCAACGTTATGAACACCTCGACCCAAGGGCTGACCTCGATGCCCCTTTCCCGCCTCCCCGGCCTGTTGCTGACGGCAGCCGTCGCCGGCCTGTCGATCTGGCTGGGCACCTTGCCGTGGATGCAGGATCACGGCATCAGCGCACTGACCCTGGCCATCGTCATCGGCATCGTGCTGGGCAACACGGTCTATCGCAGTCTGGCGACCCGCGCCGACGCTGGCGTTGGTTTCTCCAAGGCCACCCTGCTGCGCGCCGGCATCATTCTTTATGGCCTGCGCCTGACCGTGCAGGACATCAGCCAGGTGGGCGTTGCCGGTGTCGCGATCGATGCGCTGGTGCTGTGTTCGACCTTCGGCCTGGCCTGGTGGCTGGGCACCAGATTGCTGGGCATGGACCGCAACTCGGCACTTTTGATCGGAGCCGGCAGTTCGATCTGTGGTGCCGCGGCGGTGATGGCGGCCGAGCCAGTGATCAAGGGCCGCGCGGAACAGGTTGCGGTCGCCGTGGCCACGGTGGTGGTGTTCGGCACCGTGGCGATGTTCCTGTACCCGTTGCTTTATCAGTGGGGCGTATCGGCGGGCTGGATGCCGTTGGATGAAACCGCGTTCGGCGTGTTTACCGGCTCTACCGTGCATGAGGTCGCCCAAGTGGTGGCTGCTGGCCGTGCGGTCAGCGAGCCTGCCGCCGATGCTGCGGTCATCACCAAGATGGTGCGGGTGATGATGCTGGCGCCGTTCCTGGTCGGCCTCTCTGCATTGCTGGCCCGCGGCCAGAGCAGCGGCAATGGCGAACGCTCGAGGATCACTATTCCGTGGTTTGCGTTCGGCTTCATCGCCATGGTCGGTTTCAACTCGCTGCAACTGCTGCCGGCTGAGCTGGTAAAGGTGCTGGTGGATCTGGACACCGTGTTGCTGGCGATGGCGATGGCGGCGCTGGGTTTGACCACGCATGCTTCGGCGCTGCGCCAGGCCGGTGCCAAGCCGATGTTGTTGGCTTTGTTGTTGTTCGTGTGGTTGTTGGCTGGCGGTATGTTGATCAATCTGGGCGTGCGGGCTGTGCTGGGCTGAGGCGCCATCGGGAAGGCCCCTGCCGAGCGTGGCTCGGCACTACATGCGCGGGAAGCGGATTTGCGGCGCTTTAGCCCCTCTCCCGTTTACGGGAGAGGGGTTGGGGTGAGGGCCGCTTTTCGCTGGCAAGGCCTCTGCCGAGCATGGCTCGGCACTACAGGGCCGCGACGGCTTTAGCCCCTCTCCCGCGTGCGGGAGAGGGGTTGGGGTGAGGGGCGCTTTTCGCTGGTAAAGCCCCAGCCGAGCATGGCTCGGCACTACATTTCAGAAACAAAAAGGCCTTCCCGGTTACAGGAAGGCCTTTGTTCTTCCGGCTGAGGCCAGGTCGCCCTGGATCAGGCTTCCGGGCGCATGTACGGGAACAGCAGCACGTCGCGGATCGAGGCACGGCCGGTCAGCAGCATCACCAGGCGGTCGATACCGATGCCCAGGCCGCCGGTCGGTGCCATGCCGTATTCCAGCGCACGGATGTAGTCGGCGTCGTAATGCATGGCTTCGTCATCGCCACCATCCTTCGCTTCAACCTGGGCCTGGAAACGTGCGGCCTGGTCTTCCGGATCGTTCAACTCGGAGAAGCCATTGGCCAGCTCCTTGCCATTGACGAACAGCTCGAAGCGATCGGTGTAACCGGCGTCGTTGTCGCTGGCGCGGGCCAGCGGCGAGACCTCGACCGGGTGATCGGTGATGAAAGTCGGCTGGATCAAGGTGTGCTCGACCGTGGCTTCGAAGATCTCCAGCAGCAGCTTGCCCCAGCCATAGCTCGGCTTGACGCGGATCTTCAGGCGCTCGCAATGACGCAGCAGCGCATCATGATCGGTGCAGTCGGCGGCAGAGATTTCCGGGTTGTGGTGACGCACCGCTTCGTCCATGCGCCAGCGACGGAACGCCGGGGCCAGGTCGATCTGCGCCCCATCCCACTCCACAACCGTGGTGCCGAGCACACTCTGCGCGACATCACGGATAACGCCTTCGGTCAGGTCCATCACTTCGTTGTACGTGGCGTAGGCCTCGTACAGCTCCATCATGGTGAATTCCGGGTTGTGGCGGGTGCTGACGCCTTCGTTGCGGAAGTTGCGGTTGATTTCGTAGACGCGCTCAAGGCCGCCAACCACCAGACGCTTCAGGTACAGCTCCGGCGCAACGCGCAGGTAGAGGTCCAGGTCCAGCGCATTGTGGTGGGTGGTGAACGGCTTGGCCGTGGCGCCACCGGGGATGTAATGCATCATCGGCGTTTCGACTTCGAGGAAGTCGCGGTTGTCCAGCCACGCGCGCATGGCGCGGATGATCTTGGAGCGCTTGATGAAGACGTCGCGCGATTCCGGGGTGACGATCAGGTCGACGTAACGCTGGCGGTAACGCTGCTCGACGTCGGCCAGGCCGTGCCACTTGTCCGGCAGCGGGCGCAGCGACTTGGTCAGCAGGCGGATGCTGGTCGCCTTGACCGACAGTTCGCCGGTCTTGGTGCGGGTCAGGCCGCCCTCGACGGCGATGATGTCGCCCACGTCCCAGCCCTTGAACGCAGCATAGATGTCGCCCAGCGCGGTAGCCTGCAGGAACAACTGGATACGGCCGCTCTCGTCCTGGATCTGGGCGAAGCTGGCCTTGCCCATGATGCGCTTGGCCATCAAGCGGCCAGCCATCTTCACCGTGCGGCCAGTGGCTTCCAGCGCTTCGCTGGTCCAGGTCTCGGCATCGGCGTACTCGGCCTGCAAGGTGCCGGCGAAGTCTTCGCGGCGGAAATCGTTCGGGTAGGCAATGCCCTGCCCGCGCAGCGCCGTGAGTTTCGCGCGGCGCTCGGCGATGAGGCTGTTCTCGTCGACGGGGAGCTGCTGCGTTTCAGGGGTCTGTTCGGTCATGGCTTTGATTTCAATTTGGGGGAGATAACCAAGGTGCGGCCACCGTCTGGTGAAACCGCACCGTACAACAAGGGAATGGCCCGCGCAGGGCCATTCCGGATCACGCGTCGCTGCGTTTGGCGCCGGCTTCCAGGCCCGACTTGAGGCTGGCCTCGATGAATTCATCCAGGTCGCCGTCCAGCACCTTCTGCGTATCGGTACGCTCAACGCCGGTGCGCAGGTCCTTGATACGGCTCTGGTCGAGCACGTAGTTGCGGATCTGGCTGCCCCAGCCGATGTCCGACTTGGTCGCTTCCAGCGCGTCACGCTCGGTATTGCGCTTCTGCACTTCCAGCTCATAGAGCTTGGCGGCCAGCATCTTCATCGCGGTGTCGCGGTTCTGGTGCTGGCTGCGGCCGGTCTGGCAGGCAACCACGGTGTTGGTCGGGATGTGGGTGATACGCACCGCCGACTCGGTCTTGTTGACGTGCTGGCCGCCGGCACCGGAAGAACGGTACACGTCGGTGCGCAGGTCAGCCGGGTTGATGTCGATTTCGATGTTGTCATCGACTTCCGGCGACACGAATACCGAGGTGAAGCTGGTGTGGCGGCGGTTGTCCGAGTCGAACGGCGACTTGCGCACAAGACGGTGCACGCCGATCTCGGTCTTCAGCCAGCCGTAGGCGAACTCGCCCTCGACGCGGAAGGTGGCCGACTTGATGCCGGCGACGTCGCCGCCGGACACTTCCATCAGCTCGGTCTTCCAGCCGCGCGCTTCGCACCAGCGCAGGTACATGCGCAGCATCATTTCCGCCCAGTCCTGGGCTTCGGTACCACCGGCACCGGCCTGGATGTCGACGAACGCGTTGCAGCTGTCCATTTCACCGGAGAACATGCGCTGGAACTCGAGCTTCTCGATGTGCGACTGGAACTTGTCCAGATCGGCCACCACCGCCAATGCGGTATCCTCGTCCTGCTCGCTCTCGGCGAGTTCAAGCAGTTCGGTGGCTTCGGACAGGCCGTCCAGTACATCGGCAATGCCGGTGACGGTCTTGTCCAGCAGCGAGCGTTCACGACCCAGGGTCTGGGCGTACTCGGGGTTGTTCCAGATGTCCGGGTTTTCGAGTTCGCGGGTTACTTCTTCGAGACGTTCTTTCTTGACGTCGTAGTCAAAGATACCCCCTGAGCGATAGCACGCGATCGGTGAGATCGGTGATTCGCTGGCGGATGGGATTCAGTTCGATCATGGTCGGTCTAGTAAGGCAGACAAGCCGACGATTCTAGCATCCAGGCGGCTCCTGAATTGGCCCTTTGGGGCGTGAAGACGTTCTCGCTGAATAGACACAACTTAACGTTAGAATCGCCTCCTGACCCGCGAAGACGGGAAAAGGAGACATTTCTGACCATGAAGGACCTAAGCTTGAACGCCAGACACGCTCGCCTCTTTGCAGCTATCACCTTGACCCTGGCCCTTGGCGCCTGCCAGAAGCTGGGCGGCATCGCCTCCAACGGCGGTGACAAGGCCCCGAACCTGACCGTCGGGGAGACGGTTTCCGGTGAAATCACCTCGTCCAGCACCCTGAACTACAACGACGGCAGCCGCCACCAGGGCTACAAGGTCACCATGAAGAACGGCGAAGCCGTCTCGCTGGAACTGGGCGGCTCGCTCAGCGGCCAGCTGGCGGTGTTCGACGGTCAGAACATGATTGCCAATGCGTCTTCCTCCGGCTCGGGCGAAGGTGACTCCAGCAGCTCGGTCAACCTGGCCTTCCGTGCCCCCAAGGACGGTACCTTCCTGGTCGCGGTCAACAGCGCCAGCGCCGACGCGTTTGGTCCGTTCAAGCTCAAGAGCGCCAAGGTCGTTCCGTATGACGGCAAACCGCTGGGCGCCGACAGCGAGATCACCGACTGGCTGATGGGCGACAAGCAGGAATACAAGCTCAAGGTCGACAAGGCCGGCCTGTACGCCGTCACCCTGGAATCCAGCGCGTTCGACTCCTACCTGCACCTGAACGGCCGCAACATCGAGTTGGAAGACGACGACAACGGCGGCAACCTCAATGCCCGCATCCGCACCTACCTGGAGCCGGGCGAATACACCATCGCCGCCTCCTCGGTGAACGGCCATACCGGCTCGTTCAAGCTCAATGTCAAGCTGACCCCGACCGAGAATGGCCTGGTCACCCGTGACGGCACCGCGCTGACCGTTGGCCAGACCGCTCAGTCAATGATGGACTCGCGCGGCCGCCGCACCTTCGTGCTGAACCTGGACGCGCCCAAGCAGATCCAGTTCGACGCCATCGCCGATGGTTTCGACTCGGTGCTGCACATCACCGGCCCGGGCGTGGACGAGGAGAACGACGACGGCGGCAACGGCACCAATGCCCGACTGACCCTGGACCTGCGCGCCGGCCGCTACATCGTTGCAGTCACCAGCCTGGGCAGCCAGCAAGGCGTGTTCGAGCTGGAAACCACCGATCTGGGTGGTGATGTCAGTGCACCCAGCAGCAACCGCAAGGATGCCGTCGAAGAAGCTGCCAGCGCCGCCGCTGACGCAGCCGCTGCTGTCATCAACTAAGCCACACCGCCTATCCCGCCAACCGGCGTGATGGGCCATCCCCCCCGCAGGCAGCCCCCCCAGGCCGCCAGGGCGGGGTTTTCCACCGGTTAGCCCCACCGGCGCG
>NZ_JBRREF010000068.1:0-26224 GCF_056760135.1 Stenotrophomonas sp. STEN023
GCCATGCTCGGCAGGGGCTCTACCGGTAAGGCCTCTGCCGAGCATGGCTCGGCACTACAACCGCGATGTCGGCCAGTGTTGTGGGAGCGGCGTAAGCCGCGAAACCACCACTCCACAAATAGCCAAGAGCGTTACCCCTCCCCAGCCCTCCCCTTGCCTGCAGCAAAGGGAGGGAGCAAAACGTAGTGCCGAGCCATGCTCGGCTGGGGCATTGCCGGGAAAGGCTCTGCCCAGCATGGCTCGGCACTGCATGAGTCAGGTCACCGCTTCGATGCGACCGCCGCTGGCCGCATCAAAAAAGTGCAGCTTCGATGCGTTCACCTCAACTGCAATCTCCTGCCCAACCTGCGGCAGTTGCTGCGGCGGCACCCGCATGATCAACGCCTGCTCGCCATAGCGCAGATTGACGAAAATCTCGTTGCCCACCGGCTCCACACCTTCGATGCGCGCTTTGAATGCCGCCGCACCATTGCCAGGCTGCAGATGCTCAGGCCGTACGCCGACCACCAGCGGCTTGCCAAACCACTCCGCATCCAGTGACACAGCGCCGAGCGCCACCTCGGCACCCTCGTCCAGCTGCAGCACAGCCAAACCTGCTTCATCACGTCGCAATTGGCCACGCAGCATGTTCATCGCTGGGCTACCAAGAAAACCTGCAACAAACAGATTGACCGGCTTGTCGTACAGCGCCATCGGCGTATCAATCTGCTGGATCACACCTTCGCTGAGTACGACGATGCGTTGACCCAGCGTCATCGCCTCCACCTGGTCGTGGGTGACGTAGATCATCGTGGTGCCCAGCTTGCGATGCAGCTGCGCGATCTCGGTACGCACCGAGTGACGCAGCTTCGCATCCAGATTGGACAGCGGCTCATCCAGCAGGAACACTTCCGGCTCACGCACCAAGGCACGACCAAGCGCAACGCGCTGGCGCTGGCCACCGGACATCGCGCGCGGCAGCTTGTCCAGCATCGAGGTCAGGCCCAGCGAATCGGCGGCATCCTGTACGCGACGCTGCACTTCGGCCTTGTCATGCCCACGCAGCTTCAAACCAAAGCCCAGGTTCTCGGCCACGGTCATATGCGGGTAGAGCGCGTAGTTCTGGAACACCATCGCGATGTCCCGATCCTTCGGCGCCACGTCATTCACCACCCGCTCGCCGATCCGCAGGCTACCAGCGCTGATCTCCTCCAGCCCCGCCACCATTCGCAGCAGTGTGGACTTGCCACAGCCTGACGGCCCCACCAGCACCATCAACTCGCCATCAGCGATATCGAAACTGGCCCCGGCCACGGCGACCTGCCCGTTGTCATACACCTTGCGCACACTGTCGAATTGAACCTTGGCCATCACTACCTCGTTGCGAGTCGAAACCTGAAGCTGCGGAACACTTGCGTTACAGCAAGAGAACAGTTTCCTGCAATCGTATACATCCGAAACATTGTGCACGGTAAGCATATTCATATGGCACCATCACAGCCGCCCTTACATGGCACCTGCGCTCCGCTGCACGGACCTGCTCCCGCCCTCGCGGCATGCTGCAATGCACAAGCCCAGGCTGCCTACGCCCGCCCCCTCGCGCCGATGGACGCGGACGTCCCAATCACGGCGCAGGCCTTGAAGACGAACAATTGACAACGATGTCATCCGCACCCGAAACTCGTGCCATGCACGACACCCTCTTCCTGTTCGGTGCCACAGGCGATCTGGCCCAGCGTTATCTGTTTCCGTCCCTGCTACGCCTGCTTGGCGACGGTCTACTGCCGGAAGATTTCCGCGTGCGCGCCCTGGCCTTGTCACCGCATGACACCGAGAAATTCCGCGACCTGCTGCGCCCACGCCTGGAAGCGGCGATGCCGCATGCCAGCCAGGAGGACATCGGCAACCTGCTCAACCGCATCGACTACCGTTCGGTGGACCTGCGCAACGCCGAGTCGGTGGCCGAGGCGGTCAAGGATCTGGTGCACCGCAAGTGCGTCAGCTATCTGGCGATCCCGCCGGGCCTGTACATCTCAACCTGTGAAGGCTTGGCACTGGGCGGCGCCTTGGCTGCACCCAACCGGCTGATGCTGGAGAAGCCGATCGGTTCGGACAGCGACAGCGCCGAAGAGATCCTGCAGTCGATCGGCAAGCTGGTCGACGAAGACCGCGTGTTCCGCCTGGACCATTATCTCGGCAAGGCCGCGGTGCAGAACCTGATGGCGCTGCGCTTCGGCAACACCTTGCTGGAAGCGGTATGGAACCGTAACTACATCGCCTCGGTTCACATCCTGGTTGCCGAAAGCGACGGCGTGGATGGCCGTGACTCCTATTACTCGCGCTCCGGCGCCCTGCGCGACATGGTCCAGAGCCATATCCTGCAGCTGCTGTGCCTGGTGGCGATGGAGCCACCAGCATCGCTGGAAGCCGACCGCATCCGCGACGAAAAGGTGAAGGTGCTGCGCGCCCTGCGCCCGCTCGATGCCAAGCACGCGGCCAAGGACAGCGTGCGCGGTCGCTACACCGCCGGCACCATCAATGGCCAGCCGGCGCAGGCCTACCAGCCGCCGGAAGGCAGCGAGGCTGAGACCTTTGTCGGCGTCACCGCGCATATCGACAACTGGCGCTGGGCCGGCGTGCCGTTCCATCTGGTTACCGGCAAGCGCCTGCCCGAGCGCACCACCCGCATCGAGGTCAACCTCAAGCCGGTGACGCATTGGCTGTTTGAACGCCCTGACCGCAAGAACGCCACTCCAAACCGCCTGACCTTCCAGCTGCAGCCGCAGGAGAACATCCAGCTCGGCTTGATGAGCTCGCTGGCCGGCCCGGAATGGGGCGCGCTGGAACTGCAGCCGCTGGAACTCGAACTCTCCGTTCCCACTGGCCTACACCGCCGCATCGCCTATGAGCGCCTGTTCCTGGACGCATTCAACGGCAACCACGCCTTGTTCGTCCGCGACGATGAAGTGCGCGCTGCCTGGGCCTGGATCGACAGCGTCAGCGATGCCTGGAAGGCAGCCGACCTGCCGATGGAGCCCTACCCGGCCGGCGGCTGGGGGCCGCAGCTGGCACAGGACTTCCTGCCCGAATCCATCGCCGCCGAAGCAGGTCCGGAGCAGGGGCTGTGAGCCCCAGCACCAACCTGGTACTGGTAGCCGATATTGGTGGCACCAACGCGCGCTTCGCGCTGGCCGATCGCTCGGCCGCCATCCCCCTGGATCAGAGCAGCATCGACGAGTATCCGGTGGCGCAGTTCGCGTCACTGGCCGATGCCGCCGCACACTACCTGCAGCAGCGCGGTGCGAGCGCCACCAGCGGGGTGTTCGCGGTAGCTGGCCGGGTCGATGGTGACGAAGCACGCATCACCAACCATCCGTGGGTGATTTCGCGTTCGCGCACGGCCGAACAGCTCGGTTTCGAACAGCTGCACCTGATCAACGACTTCGTCGCCCAGGCCATGTCGATTGCCCTGCTCAGCGTCGACGATGTGGTGCAGATTGGCGGCGCTGGCTGGCAACCCGCCGCTGAGGGCGAATCGCGCAATTACTGCGTGCTCGGCCCTGGCACCGGGCTGGGTGTTGGTGGCCTGGTGGTGCGTGACGGTCGCAATTACCCGCTGGCCACCGAGGGCGGCCATGCCGGTTTTGCACCGAACTCACCAGAACAGATCCGCATCCTGGAAATCCTCTCGGCACAGTTCGGCCGGGTTTCCAACGAGCGCCTGGTCTGCGGCCCCGGCCTGGTCAACATCCATCGCGCCATCTGCGAGATAGCCGGTACTGATCCGGGCCTGCTGCAACCGGCCGAGGTCAGCGCACGCGCCGCCGAAGGTGATGCACTGGCCAGCCGTGCGGTTGAAGTATTCCTGGAAATCTTCGGCGCAGTCGCCGGTGATGCGGTGCTGGTGCAGGGCGCCTGGGACGGCGTGTTCCTGACCGGCGGCCTCGTCCCGCGCCTGTTGCAGCAGCTGCAGCACTCCGGCTTCCGCCAACGCTTTGAAAGCAAGGGCCGGTTTGCCGCGACCATGTCGCAGATTCCTTCAATGGCCATCATCCACCCCTGCCCCGGGCTGCTTGGTGCTGCCGCCTACGCGCTGGACATGCAGCGCGCCAATTCTGGAGTGACCGCATGAACGCCGCTGTTTCCGACCGCATCACACTTGTCCGCCATGCTGACGAAGAGGCCTGGACCGAAGGTGTCGCCAAGGAAATGGCAGCGCTGTTGAGTGCGGAAATCGAGCAGCGCGGGCGAGCGCGCATGCTGCTGTCCGGTGGTACCACGCCGGCTCCCATCTACGAACTATTGTCCGATCAGGGCCTGGAGTGGGCGCGGGTTGAGGTTGGCCTGGCCGACGAACGCTGGCTCTCGCCGCAGGACAAGGACAGCAACGCCTGGCTGGTACGCGACAGCTTCCTGCGCCATGCCGAAGGTGCGCATTTTGATCCACTGGTCCGCGTTGGCCTGCCCATCGCCGAATGCGTGCACACCGCCAATCTGCTCGCCACCCATTCGCAGCCGGCCTGTCTGGTGGTGCTGGGCATGGGCAACGACGGCCATACCGCCTCGCTGTTCCCAGGCTCGCCCGACCTGCCGCAGGTACTGCAGAGCAAGCACCCTTATGCGGCATTGGATGCTACCGGCTGCCCGGTCGCCAAGAACTGGTCCCTGCGCATCACCCTGACCCCACACGGTTTGGCAGCGGCCGGTGAGCGTCTGCTGCTGCTACGTGGCAAGCAGAAGTTGGAAGTCCTCAATGCAGCGCTCGCTTCCGGCGATGTACACAGCTACCCGATCCTTGCTGCGATCAATGCGCCCGGCAACAAGCTGCGCGTGCATTGGGCACCTTGAAACGGAGAGTACGAGACCGGGAGTGGAAACGGAAAACCCTTGTTCCCCCCCCATTTCCCGCGGGCTGAGCGGGCCATGAGTCCATCGCCCGAACAGAACTAAACATCGCCAGCCCCTATTTCACATTCGCAGCCATAGAGCCATGCATCCTAAAATCCAAGCCATCACCGATCGCATCCGCCAGCGCAGCGCTCCGTCGCGCGCGGCTTATCTGGCCGGGATCGATGCCGCGCTGCGCGAAGGTCCGTTCCGCGCACGCCTGAGCTGCGGCAATCTGGCTCATGCTTACGCTGCCTGCGGCCCAACCGACAAAGGCCGCCTGCGCGGCGACGTGACGCCCAACCTAGGCATCATCACTTCGTACAACGACATGTTGTCGGCGCACCAGCCGTTCGAGAATTACCCGCAACTGATCCGCGAGGCTGCCCGCGAGCTTGGCGCAACCGCGCAGGTTGCCGGTGCAGTGCCGGCGATGTGCGACGGCGTCACCCAGGGCCGTGGCGGCATGGAACTGTCGTTGTTCTCGCGTGATGTCATCGCGCAGGCAACGGCGATCGGCCTCAGCCATGACATGTTCGACACCACCATCTATCTGGGCGTGTGCGACAAGATCGTGCCGGGCCTGCTGATCGGCGCCCTCGCCTTCGGCCACCTGCCAGCGGTGTTCGTGCCGGCCGGACCAATGACCCCGGGCATCCCGAACAAGAAGAAGGCAGAAGTCCGCGAGCGCTACGCCGCCGGTGAGGCCAGCCGCGAAGAGCTGCTGGAAGCCGAGTCGGCCTCCTACCACGGCCCGGGCACCTGTACTTTCTATGGCACTGCCAATTCCAACCAGGTATTGCTGGAAGCGATGGGCGTGCAGCTGCCCGGCGCGTCATTCGTCAATCCGGAACTGCCACTGCGCGACGCGCTGACCCGCGCCGCCACCGCACGCGCTCTGGAAATCAGCGCGCTCGGCGATGACTTCCGTCCGTTCGGCCGCGTGATCGACGAGCGCGCCATCGTCAACGCCGTGGTCGCTTTGATGGCGACCGGCGGCTCCACCAATCACACCATCCACTGGATCGCCGTCGCGCGCGCCGCCGGCATTGTGTTGACCTGGGATGACATGGACGAGCTGTCGCAGATCGTGCCACTGCTCGCGCGCGTCTACCCGAACGGCGAAGCCGACGTGAACCGTTTTGCCGCCGCTGGCGGCCCTGGCTTCGTATTCCGCGAGCTGATGGACGCCGGCCTGATGCACGCCGATGCAACCACGATTGCCGAAGGTGGCATGCGCACCTTCGCGCAGGAGCCGCGCCTCACTGATGGCAAGGTCACTTATGTGCCCGCCGCCGAACTCAGCGGCGACGAAGAAGTGGTTCGGCCGGCCTCCAATCCGTTCGAGGCCCAGGGCGGCCTGCGCCTGCTGCGCGGCAATATCGGTCGCTCCTTGATCAAGCTGTCGGCAGTGAAGCCGCAGTACCGCACCATCGAAGCGCCGGCCGTGGTCGTCGACGCACCGCAGGTGTTGAACAAGTTGCACGCTGCCGGCGCCTTGCCGCAGGACTTCGTCGCGGTGGTTCGCTACCAGGGGCCGCGTTCCAACGGCATGCCGGAACTGCATTCGCTGGCACCGCTGCTCGGCCTGTTGCAGAACCAGGGCCGGCGCGTCGCGCTGGTCACCGATGGCCGCCTGTCCGGTGCCTCCGGCAAGATTCCTGCCGCCATCCACGTCACCCCGGAAGCCGCGCGCGGCGGCCCGATCGCACGCATCCGCGAAGGCGACATCATTCGTCTGGATGGTGAAGCAGGGACCCTGGAAGTACTGGTCGACGCCGCCGAGTGGGCTGCACGCGGCATTGCCGCCAACACCGCGCCAGCCGGCTCGGACATGGGCCGCAACCTGTTTGCGATGAACCGCCGCATCGTTGGCCCGGCTGATCAGGGCGCGATCTCGATCTCCTGCGGCCCGGCCCGTCCGGACGGCAGCCTGTGGGACTACGACGCCGAATACGAACTCGGCCACGACCACGCTGCCGCCGCCGCCCCGCACGAAGCCAACGACGCCTGAGATCCGGGACTCTGGACTTGATATCCGCGAACACGTTTTCAATGAGGACACCATGAGCATTGCCCAATACCAGGACCGAGCCGAGCAGCTGTTGACCGCTGCAGGCATCCTGCCGGTAGTCACCGTGCACACCCTCGATCAGGCGCGCGCCGTCAGCGCAGCCCTGCTCGAAGGTGGCCTGCCCGCGATTGAACTGACCCTGCGCACGCCGGTAGCAATGGAAGCGCTGGCCATGCTCAAGCGCGAGCTGCCGGATGTGGTGGTAGGCGCCGGCACCGTGCTGACCGTCGAACAGATGCAGCGCTCGATCGATGCCGGTGCCGACTTCATCGTTACCCCGGGTACGCCTGCGCATATGGCCGATGCCCTGGCAGCAGCGCCGCTACCGGTGGTTCCGGGCGCCGCTTCGCCAACCGAGCTGCTGGAACTGGTTGCACGCGGCTTCCGCATCTGCAAGCTGTTCCCCGCCACCGCCGTGGGCGGCCTGGCGATGATCAAGGGCGTTGCCGGTCCGATTCCCGAGCTCAAGCTCTGCCCCACCGGCGGTATCACCGAAGCCACCGCAGGCGACTACCTGGCGCAGAAGAATGTGGTCTGCATCGGCGGCTCGTGGATGGTGCAGGACAGCTGGATCCGCAACGGCCAATGGGACGAAGTAAAGAAGTCCGCCGCCGCTGCCGCCGCCATCGTCAAGCAGACCCGGGCCGGCTGACACACCACAACAATTTTGTGGGAGCGGCGTAAGCCGCGAAGCCGGCAGCAAACAAACCACCTGCATCCAATCCCCAAGGCTTCGGCACGGATGCAGGTGCTGGTGATGCGTCGCCCGTAAGAATCGTCAGCTTCGCGGCTTACGCCGCTCCTACAGGCGTTTTCGGGAACGCGCCTGCCGAGCATGGCTCGGCACTACAGCCGGGCAAAGGACGGCTGCTGCGTTTGTTTTCTCAGATCCGACGGAAGTTCTTCCTCTCCCTCTCGTCGACTGGCCTGCGCCTCGGCATTCGAGGCGCAGTTTTTAATTCTCAGCGTTTGCTGCGCTCACTGCGCCGCAGTTCGGCAGGAATCTCGATCTCGACCTTGGCCGGCAAGCTGCCGATATGCAGCTCGTTGCCGAGCCAGTGTGCCGGTTCGCCATTGACGGACGCTTCTCCGGGCGTGCCTTCATAAGGCCATTGCAGCAACAGCCCGGCCGCCGGCAGGCGCAGGCCTTCCGATACCTGCAGGGTCAGCTGCTTGTCACTGCGCTGCAGCGAGTAACTCAACATTCCGTGCGAGGTATTCAAGTTCTCGATGGCGATGCCCTTGCCGGTCAACCAGCCCGCGGGTACGCCGGCCGCCAGCACGATCGGCCCATCGACATCACGCTCGTAGGCGAACATGTCCAAGGCCGAGCGCACGAAATCGGATGCCACCCAGGCATGTGGCAGATCGCCTACAAAGAAAGGCTGGCGCGGGGTAGAAGACACCACTTCTGCCCATTGATTCCATGCCGGCGGTGCGCGGTCCTTGAAGAAGAACTCGGTTGCTTCCCAGGCCCGCGCACGCCAGCCCAGGCGCACGAAGGCGCTGACGTTGCGCCATTCGTACGGCGTGTAATCCTTCCATTGGCGCTTGCCATCGCGGCGCGCAACGAAATGTTGCCAGTAGCGCTCAAAGGTATTGCCCAGGGCCGGCTGCGGCAACCTGCCCTGCTCGCCACCCGGTGCCAATGCAATGGTGGTGGAAGTTGCATCAAAGTCACCCAGCTCCACCGAACCGGGCAGGTAGTCGATCTTGTGCGAGGCCATTGCCGCGCGCAGCGAGTCGTCCAGATCCTGGCGGAACTGGTCGCGCGACGCGGCCATCGTCAGCGCTTCGGTTTCCAATCCCAGGGCGGCCGCCATGTCGGCAGCATCCTTGTAACCGCGCAGCGCCCAGAAATTATCCCAGTACGAATGCACCGGCTTGGCCGAATAGCCTTCGTGGCTGATCGATGCCGGCATCATGCCGTAGAAGCCTGCGTTGCGCGCACGGTTCTCCTCGGTGCGCTCGCTCAGGCGCAGCTGCTCCATGTAGTTCCACGCCATCTGCACGTGCGGCCACATCTGCTGCAGGAAGGCAGTGTCTCCGGTATGCCGCCAGTACTCGGCGATGGTGTAGATCAACTCTCCATGGCTGTCGTTCTCCGGCACCGGGTCGCTGCCGCGTGCATCCACGCAGCACGGCACCATGCCGCTCTCGAACTGATACGGCGCATACCAATCCACGTACTGGCGCACCGCATCGGCGCGGCCCATCCGCAACAGGCCTTCGGAAATCATCGCGCCATCACGGATCCAGCTGCGCGCGTAGGAACGCGTGCCTGGCTGCAGGCTAGGCCCAACCCGCGAGATCAGCATATGTGCCAACGCGGTGCGCAGCGTATTGGCCAACGGCTGGCCCGCGTCCGGCACGCGCAACTTGAGTTGATCGAGCTTTTGCCGCCACATCGCGGCGACCTGCTGCTGCGCCTTGTCGGCATCGAATCTGGCCGGCATCTGCCAGGTGCCGGTCTGTGGCATCACCAGCACCACTTCGCGGCTTTGTCCCGGCTCCAGCTTCCAGTTGTAGACCAAGGCGCCCGATGCCAGCCCGGTGGCATCGCGGACTTCCTGCGTGCCCGGCAAGCTCTTGTCGGCCAGATGGGTGACATCCAGCTTGCTGTCGAAACTGCTGGCAAAGCCGGCGTCGGCCGGAAGCGAGGTATACACACGCGGCTGGCCATTGACGCTTATCTGACCTGTCCGCACCGCCAGGTTGTCGATGCGACTGACGCCGCCGACGGTATTGAGGAACTGGCTGGGCGGATTCACCTGGAACGGCCGTACCGCCAGCGCCAATCGGTACTCGTGTGCCACTTTGTCGGTATTGCGCAGTTCGTAGCGCGCGACCAGCTGCGCCTGTTCCGGCCGCCCCTGCACGAAGCCGCTGACGTTCAAGCCGAACCGCTCGTGCTGCCATGCCACCACAGGCATCGGCAGATAGCCGTCCAACAAGCTCTGGCTGGACTTCACTTCCGCCCAGCCGATCACCTTGCCATCCAGCACCACGAACGGCTCGATGCTGAAACCGCCCTTCATCGCTTCCAGCGCGCCATCCTCGCTGATCAGCGCCTGCTCGCGGCCGCCATCAAGGCCGAGAATCGTCCAGTACGGTTGCTCGCCGCTGAAGCCTCGCGGCAGGGAGCCGCGCGGCAGATCCGCTGCTATCGAACGGATGAAATCATTCGGTGTATTCGCGAACGACAAGGGCTTGAGGCTGATATCACGGATGCCATAACGCCAGTTGGGACCATCAACCAGATCAAAGCGCAGATACCGCGCCTCGGTCTCCGGCAATGCCAACCAATCCCTGCCGCCGTTGCCGCTGGTGACTTCTCGCAACGTCTTCCAGTCGCGACCATCTGTGGACGAACGCACCACATAGCGCGACGCTTCCAATCCCGGCGCCCACTGCACCACTGCGCCACCGAATTCGCGCACCTTGCCCAGATCCAGACTGACGGTCTGCTGCTTGACGCCGCCACTGATCCACAACGTATCCGGCTTGCCGTCGGCGATGCGCTGCTGCAGGGCGGTCGCGGTATCGGCGATCACGGTGGTGGTCAACGCCGAGTTGTCTTCTTTCGGCAGCGGCTGCAAGGTCAGCTGGTCGAAGCACACCGTGCCACGGCCACCGACCTTGCTGTAGATGGTGAATTCCACCGCCGCGCTGCGGCGCAGGGTCTTGTCCTGGTCTGGCCCCCAGGCTTTTTCGATATGCCGCTTGCGGTAGCTGATGCGGGTCCAGCTCTTGGGGAAATTGAAACCGGGACGATTGACCCACCAGACGTTGTCGCCACTGGCATCAACCAGTTTGAACTGCAGGTCGTTGGCCGGTGAATCACCGCGCAGGTCGAAGGACAACTGGTAGTTCTCCGGCCAGGTCACATCCACCGGCCGGCGGATGCCGACATAGCCGGAGACTTCATGGAAGTCATAGTCCAGGCACAGCGCACGACCGTTGTTGCCGGCAACCGGACGCAAGGAGCCACTGACCTGCGGCGAGGTGATCAACTGCCACGCGGCAATATCGTCGAACTTGGCCAGCACGGCAGCGCTGGCCGGCTGCACCCACGCCAGCAGCAAACCCAGCAGACCGATCGCATAACGCATATTCATCACCAGAATCCTGATTCACCATCGGCAACAGCAGCCGGATTTTCGCAAAGTTCGACGCCATTCGCGGCGGTTTGTTTCGTTTGGAAGTGCAGCCACAGCCCGCTTGCGGGCTGCGCTGCATCAGCCCTTGACGCTGCCCAGCAGCAGGCCCTGGATGTAGTAACGCTGCAGCACCAGGAACAACAACAGCACCGGCAACACCGTCACCACCGCGCCGGCCATCATCATTTCCACGTCCATGATGTGCTCGCGCGACAAACTGGCCAGCGCCACCGGCAAGGTGTAATGCTCCTGGTCGGTCAACACGATCAAGGGCCACATGAAATCGTTCCATGCGCCCATGAAGGTAAAGATCGCCAAGGTCACCAGCACCGGCTTGAGCATCGGCAGCACGATCTGGAAGAAGATCCGCGCCTCGCTGGCACCGTCGATACGCGCAGCCTCCAGCAACTCATCCGGAATCGAGCGTGCGTACTGGCGTACCAGGAAGATGCCGAACACACTCGCCAGCGCAGGAACCACCACGCCAGCAAAGGTATTCACCAGGCCCATCTGCTTCATCAGCAGGAACAGCGGCAGCATCGCCACCTGCGCCGGAATGACCAACGCGGCCAACAACATCTGGAACAGCCGCTCACGGCCAGCAAAGCGCAGCTTGGCAAATGCATAACCGGCCAGTGTGTTGAACAGCAGCGAGCCTAAGGTGATCGCAATCGACACCAACAAACTGTTGACGAAGTTGTTGCCCATGCCGGTGCGGGCAAACAGAGCCTGGTAGTTGGCCAGCGTGGTGTGTGCGGGCAGCAACGGCGGCGGGAACTGCGATGCCTGCCCGCTGGGCATGAACGACACCGACAGCATCCACGCCAACGGTGCCAGGCTGATCACCGCCAACAGCAACAACCCGCCGTTCACCCACCACGCATGCCAGCGCGACTGCCCTATTTCTCTGCTGATACCGACCCGACTCATACCAGCTCCCTGCGCTTGCCAAAGCGCAACATCAGCGTGGTCACCGCCAGGATGATAAGGAACAACAGGAAGGCCACGGCCGAGGCCCGGCCAAGGTTCCACCACTTGAAGCCTTCCTCGAACATGAAGTACAGCACGCTCACCGTGCTTTGCAGCGGGTCACCGCGGGTCATCACATAGGGCTCGGCAAACAACTGGAAGTAGCCAGACACGGTGATCACGCCGACCACCAACAGCACCGGCCCCAACATCGGCAAGGTGATATGCAGGAACTGCTGCCAACGCGTTGCACCGTCAATCCGCGCCGCCTCGTACAAGTCCTTGGGAATCGCCTGCAGGCCAGCCAGGAAGATCACCATGTTGTAGCCGAAGTTCTTCCACACCGCGAAGCCGATGATGGTCGGCATCGCCCAGTTCGGGTCGCCGAGCCAGTCGATCGGATTGATGCCAACCTGCCCCAATCCCCAGTTCACCAGCCCGTAGCGGGTGTGGAACAGATAGCGCCAGATCACTGCCACCGCTACCAAGGTGGTCACCACCGGCGCGAACAGCGCGGTGCGGAACAGCGCCTTGAAGCGCGAGGCCGGGGCGTTGAGCAGCAGTGCAGCACCCAGCGAAACGCCTATCGACAAGGGCACACCGGCCACAACGAAGTAGGCGGTATTACCCAGCGATTTCCAGAACATCGGCGTCTGCAGCAGGTCGATGTAATTGCCCAGGCCGTTGAAGCGCAGGTTGTGCGGATCGGCCAAGGCGTAGAGATCGAAATCGGTCAGGCTCAAGGCCAGCGCCGACAGCACCGGCAGGCCGAAGAACACCCCAATCACGATCAGCGCCGGTGCAGCGAAGATCCAGCCGGCCAACGAACCACGCTTCATGGTGCCGCCTTGGCGGCTGAGCCAGCCTGCTGTTCAACGATCCAGCGGCGCTTGGCAAGGATGTCATCCACCTGCTGGTCCAACTGCTGCACCGCCTTGTCCTGCGGCAAGCCGCCACGCACCACCTGCTCGGTGACCACCCGCATCTGCTGGGCAATGCGTTCCCACTCCAATACCTTGGGTGTGGGCTTGACGCGTTCGAGCTGGTCGGCGAATGCGGCGGTCAGCGGATCGTCCCGAAGCTCCGGCGAGTCCCAGGCGCTGCGGCGCGGCGGCAAGTCACCAATGATCTTGTAGAAACGCTGCTGGATTGCCGGCCGCGACAGAAACTCGATCAGCTTCCACGCCGCCTCTTTCTTCTGCGAAGAACGGAACACCACCAGACTGGTGCCGCCGGCAATGCCTGCGCCCAGCCCATCAGGACCAGGCAGCGGCGTTGCGCCCCACTCGCCCTCCAGTCCGGGCGGCTGGCGCTGGCGGAACTCGCGGATGTTCCATGGGCCCGACAGATAGAACGCGGTGAAGCCACGGAAGAATTCATCCCATACGTTTGAAATCTGGGTTTCGGACATCTTTGGCGCCCAGCCCTGCTCGAACATATTGTCGTAGAAGGCCAGCGTGCGGCGGAAACCCGCGCTGCGGAAGTTGCCGCGGGTATCGCCATCGCGCAGCAGCGCATCCTCCTGCTGCAACGCGAATGACAGCTGCGGCTCGAACTCATTCAAAGGCATCAGCACCGGATAGCCGCGCGTGCCCATGACCTTCTTCAGCGCCGCGTTCATCTGCTCCCATTCGGCCCAGGTCTTCGGTGGCTGCGTGTAGCCGGCCTGGCGCAGCAGGTCCTTGCGATAGAACAGCAGACGTGTATCCACGTACCACGGAATGCCAACCAACTCGCCATTGACGACATTGGTATCCCATATGCCGGAAAAGTAGTCGTGCTGATCGATGACCGCCGACGCATCGACAAGCGGTTGCAGCGGCGTCAGCGTTTGCAGCGTTGCGAACTCGGCGATCCAGGTATTGCCGAGCTGGCAGACATCGGGCAAGCCATCAGCCGCATACGCCGTCAACAGCTTCTCGTGCGCCGCTGTCCACGGAATGTTCTGCACATCAACGTGGATGCCCGGGTTTTCCGCCTCGAATTCGCGCACCAGTTCGCCGACCACCTCGGCCTCGCGGCCCATCGCCCAGAACCGCAAGGTGGTGCCCTGCTCCGGCTTGGCACAGCCCGCGAGCAACAACAGCAACAGCATCGACAGCGCGCGCATCATTGACCGCGCATCACTGCTTCTTGACCGCAGGTGCAGCCGGCTGCTCGCTGGCCGCCTTCTGCTCGGCCGCTGCCGCAGCGCGCGACTCGGCAATACCCGACGCGCGTGCCGAAGCGGCCTGCTCATCCTTCTGCAACGGCTGGAAGCTGTCTTCCGGCGCCAACCAGCCGCCAGTAAAACCAGCCCGCTCCAAACCCTTGCGGATGTACGGGTTCTTCTTCATCACCTCCCACACGAACTCATCGCGGTAGTTGGCGATGCCGGCCAGGATCGGGCCCTGATCGATGGCGATGTAATCGCTGGCCACCCAGCCGCGCTCCGGAATCAACCGCCCGGTCTTGAGCGGGATGTCGTAGCCGAAGCTGGGGTTGAAGGAATCCAGGAAGCCATAGCTGGAGTACAGGTAGTCGCCGTAGCGCTTGTGCATTTCCACCGTGGCCGGGATCACGACTTCCGGTGCGAACGGCAACGAGGAGATCGCTGCCGATGGCACGATGGTGCCGTCATCGAAGTTCTCGCGCAGGCCTGCACCACGCGCCGAGTAATGGCGGAACTGGCGCTGCTCACCCTTGTATTCCTGGGTGGTGTTCTGCGGCCCGTCGCCGGCGGTCAAACCCCAGACATTGGCGCTGTAATCCTTCCATTGCATCGGGTTCTCAATCGCATATTCGCGTTGCGCCAAGGTGGCGCGGCGGCTGTTGAGGAAATAGTCGATGCCACGCTCACGCATGTACGGGTCCTGGATATCGCGAAAATCGATCCAGACATGACTGTATTGATGGCCGAACAGCGGCCCAAACGACAGGTACTCCTGCCCTTGGTATACACCCCAATCGTTGTCATAGGTCCGCGTCCACACTGTCCACGCGTCAGGCTCGACCGGATGTGTCGGCGAACCGAGCGCCAACACGTACAGCATCATCGCTTCGTTGTAGCCCATCCAGTCGTGCTGGATGAAGCCACTCTCCGGGAACCAGCCCATCGACACCAGCGGCTTGTTGCGTTGCAACCATTGCCAGTCGACGCGCTTGTAGATGGTATCGGCAATCTGCCGGATCTCCTTCTCGCGCGGATCGTCCTGGTCGTAGTAGCTCTGTGCAAACAACACGCCCATCAGCAGCAGTGCGGTATCGACGCTGGAGAGTTCCACCCAGCTGTCGTAGCGGCGACCCTGCTGCATGTCGAGGAAGTGGTAGTAAAAGCCCTTGTAAGCACCCTTTCCGGTGCGCTGCGGACCGCTGGGCAGGTCGCGGAAGAACTTCAACGTGACCAGCGTGCGCTCCACCGCCTGGCTGCGGCTTACCCAGCCGTTCTCGATACCGATCGGATAGGACGTCAGCGCAAAACCCACCGAAGCGATGCTGGCAAACGGCCGCGACGGATAGCGATCCGGCGTCAGCCCGTTCTGTTCGTTGGTGGTATCCCAGAAGAACTGGAAAGTACGCCGCTCGATGTCGTCGAACAACGGCGGCAGTTCCGGCTTCATCGGGCGCGGCGGCAGGTCCGCCTCAATCAGGATCACCTGCGGCAATACCTTCGGCATCGGCGGCTCCGGCGCCTTGCCACAGCCTCCCAACAACGCCAGCCCGATACCGGCGAGAACACAGGCCAACAACTGCGGGGTACGTGACTTGCTCAAGGCGACATCCATCTAGAGAACACAGCAGCACATTCACGGAGCAAAGGCGTGCTGCATATAGGAAAGGTCCCGGCCTTCGATCATGAGGTGACCGGGACCCATACGTTTACCAATCCAAGCCAAACGACAGCTTGACCGTCCGCGTGGGAAGCAGCTGTTCAGTAGTCCTGGGATCAGCGTCACCCGGGGCGCGGAACCAGCGCGGATAGTTGTAATTGACCCAATCGAACAGGTTCAACACATCAAGGCGCACCTTCAGGCCCAGATCCGTGCCGGTGTCCCAGCGCTTCTGCAGGGCCACGTCCAAGGATTTGTAGCCCAGCGTGTTCTTGGGCACTACCTGGTCCTGTTCGTCGCACACGTCCCAACCAGACGAACAATTCGTGCCATACCAAGGCGTCGGAGTGGCCAGGGTAAGCTTGCCGGAAGCGGTGATGCCAAAGCCGACGTCACCTACGCCGGTCAACACCAGGCGATGCTTGGGAACACCGCCCGCGCGGCTCCAGCCGTAACCGGCCAAGCTCGGGTAGTGCAACGCATAGTGCTCGCCCGACTCCCGGTTCTCCTCGGCATCGGTATACGTGTAAGCCAACGTCGCCCCCCATCGCGAGGCGTTGGTATACGGTTTCTCCAAGCTGACCAACAGCGAGTTGGCGCGTGTCTCCAGCCCGTTCATGCCAAGGATCAGGCTATTGTTCCCCGGCACACCGGCACCCCAGGGAATGCTCAAGGTCCCGGGATTGTGGAAGCTGCCATCAGGATTGCGGTTGCCAAGCATGTAGACGAAACCGTCCTTGCTCACCACCCTGGAAATGGCAACCGACGAATTCCATTCCTGGCCCCACAGCTCGAAAATGTCCCTGATACCGATGCTGAACTGATCCGAGTACGGCGACTTCAGGTCATTGCGCAGCATCGTGATTTCGCGACCGGGCGTTGCGCTGGCCAAGGCCGCAAGCGCGCCGGGCTGGAGGTAGGCAGGATCCCAAGCCAAACAGTTGCCGACACCAACCGTACACGGATGCGCTGCCGTATTGAAGTTCAGTTCGTTCTCCGGGAAGGACTGCTTGTTGCGCTCCAGCGACAGCCAGTCAAACAGATTCCGATCATAGGAGCGGCCAGCACCACCGAACACCACATGGCGCTGGTCGCCAGTCAAATCGTAGGAAAAACCGACTCTTGGCTGCCAGGCCCTCTTGAAGTCACTTCGATTGGAGCCCGTAGCAATGTAATCGCCCAGATTGATACCACCCAGCGCCAGCGTCTGCGCATAGGTCTGCACGCCATTGCCACGCGGGTCGACCGCGTTCAACGCTGCCAGCGTCGCTACCGGTGTCTGGTAATCGGTGTAGGCAGGATTGCGCTCGTAGTCCCAGCGCAGGCCAAGGTTGAGCAGCAATCGATCCGTCACCTGCCAATCATCCTGCAGGTAGATACCGAACTGTTTTGCATTGGTCTTCAGGGTGCCGTCGCCAATCCCTGCAAACGCACCGCCAAACGTCACGTGATACGGGACGTTGAGCTCTCCTGCCCTGACGTCATAGTGAAACTGCGGGTTGTAGAAACTGCGCTCGGTAACACTCAGGTCCACGTCCTTGTACTTGAAACCCATCTTTACGGTGTGATCTTCCCAACCGCTGAAGGTCAGATCATTCTGCAAGGCCAAGCCTTTCTGCCCCTTGTCCTGGAAGTCACCGCCAGAACCGGCCTGCAGCACTACATCACGCCAGTTGGAACCATCCACCAGAATGTAGCCCGGCCCAATGCTGCGCGGACGCGGCCCCCAGGAGGTGTCTTCATAGGTGATATGGGCGTCGTTCAACCAGTCGCCGAAGGTAAGCTGGTAGCGCAGGTCGAGCCGATCATCGGTATTTTCCCGATCCGTGCCATGTTCGAAGGAATTGCTGCCGCCAGCGGCGATCTCAGCCACTTCGTCGCGGCGCTTGGCGGTCAGCTCGACCAGATGGTTGTCTCCCGGCTGCCAGCTCAACTTGCCGAAATACAGATCTTCCTTGAACTGCTGGCTGCCTGGCAGCAACAGATCCTGGAATTGTGCGGGAAGGGTGGCGGCGGTGTATCCACGACCAGGCGTCATCGTATACGGACGCATCTGCTCCTTCGATTCATAGGTAACGAAGAAGTGCAGCCTGTCCTTCACGATCGGGCCGCCCCAGGCAGCGCCATAGTGTTCTTCGGAAAAATCAGTCTCCGGGCCACCAGCGCGCTCTGCCAACGTCTTGCTGCGCCAGTTGTTGGTGAAGCGATCCCAGAAAAAACTCCCCTTGAATTCGTTGGTACCGCTTTTCGTCACCGCCACGACCGCTGCACTGCTGATCTGATCGTACTCAGCTTTGTAGTTCGAGGTGATCACCTTGTATTCGCCGATCGCCAGCTGCGGGAACGGGTTACCGGAGGACGTGTCCTGACCGCTTACGCCACCTTGCAGGACATAGTTCTTCTGACCAACACCATCAATGAAGACATTGATGTTATTTGCGCTCTGGGCGCCACCACGCAGACTGGTAAAACCACTGTTGTCCTGGGTGAACTGCATGCCAGGAACCGTGTCGGCAAAGGCAAGGAAATTACGCGTCCCCTGCGGCAAGGCTTCGATCTGCTTGCTGCTGATATAGGTCGCGATCTCTGATGTGCGGGTCTCTACCGCCGATTGCGCGGTTACCTGCACGGCATCCAGGGTAGTGGCCGGGCCGCTGGCCGTTTCCGCCACGCCGCCAACCCCCAGATTGACCGTGGCCGTCTGCCCTACCTGAACCGTGATGTTCTGAGTGCTGGTCTTGCCGCCAGCGCTCACATTGATCCGATAGGTACCCGGCGGCAGACCGGCCAACGAATAGGTGCCACTGCCGTTGCTTTGTACGCTGCGGCTCAGACCCGTAGCGATATTCGTCGCCGTGACCTGCGCCTGCGCGGCAGGGCTCGAGTCGGCCATCACTTGACCACGAATGGTGGCACTGGTGCTTTGCGCGAACGCGGGTGCGGCACCCAACAGCAGGCAACCGACAAGCGCGCTACTGAGCAGCTTGCGCGTTGGTGTGAATTTCCGAGCATTTTTGTTCATTTTCGTCCTCTCCCAAGGCGACGGCACCTGGCCGTGAAGAACATGTATGTGAGCAAGCGTCCCGGTCTGACGCCGGGTCAAAGGAAGTCGCAGGCGGTGGTTGAGTCACGTACCACCAAGGTTGGAACCAGCGTTACAGCAGGCGTTGCCTGCGCCTCACCGCTATCGATCATCTGCACCAGCTGCAGCATCGCCCGCTCGCCCAGCTCGGCGATGCTCACCTGCATCGTCGTCAAAGAAGGGTGAACAAAGCGCGCCAAAGGAATGTCGTCAAAGCCGGCCAATGCCACCTGCGCGGGCACTTTCACCTCTGCCTGCGAGAACGCATACAGGCAGCCCAAGGCCATCATGTCGTTGGCGGCAAACACCGCATCGGGCAGTTCGGAACCCGCCAACAGCGCCAAACCGGCCTGATGACCGGAGGCTTCATCAAAATTACCCGGCAGCTCGATGGCTTCAACTTTGCCGTCGAATGCCGCCATCGCCTCGCGGAAACCAAGCAGGCGTTGTTGCGCATCGTGGTTGTGTTCCGGGCCGCCGATGAAGGCAATACGGCGATGCCCGCCTTCAAGCAGGTGTCGGGTCATGCTCAGCGCACCGGCATGGTCATCGATGCTGAAAACCGGATAGCGTGCCTCGGCCAACGGCGTGTTGATCAACACCGTCGGCAGCGCAGGGGGCAGATTGTCGACCAGGAAATCGGAATCGCCTGCATACGGCGACAGCACCAACAGACCATCAACGCGCCCACGCATGGCCTGCAACACCGAACCTTGCTGTTGCTGGTCACCGTGATAGCTGGACACCAACAGATGCCGCCGATGGGCGCTGGCCACACCGTCAATGCCGCGCATCAACTCGGAGAAAAACTCGCCGTACAGGTCGGGAAGTACCACACCGACTGTCTGGGTACTGCGGCTGCTCAGGCTGCGGGCTGCCGCATGCGGGGTGTAACGCAGCCGACTGGCAACTTCCAGCACCAGCTTGCGGACCGGCGCGGCGACATTGTCATGGCCGTTGAGGGCGCGTGACACGGTTGCGACGGAGACATTCGCCTCACGGGCAACATCCTTGATCGTTATTGCCGACTTCGCCACTGGCCTACCCACCGCAGTACAGGGTCGGCCGGACTGTAAACGTTTTCAATCGCATTTGTAAACAGTTCGTTAGCTCGATTTGACCCACCTGGACAGCGCCTGTCCGGACAGTTTCCACAGGAACCTGGCAATGACCCATCCCGTTCAGCCAGCCCCGTCCAGCTCCTGTGGCGTCAGCGCCTTGATCGACAAGGCATGGATATCCGTCTCCATCATCTCGCCGAGTGCGGCATACACCGCCCGGTGGCGGGCAAGCGGCGCCTTGCCGGAGAAGGCCTCGCTGACCACCAGGACCTTGAAATGGCCGCGTCCATCGCTGGCGCCGGCATGGCCGGCGTGGCGATGGCTGTCATCCTTCACTTCCAGCTGCTGCGGCGCAAAAGCGGCCTGCAGGGCAGTCTGGATCCGCTCGACCCGGCTCATGGCAACACCTTCCGGAAGGGGCGGACTTCCACGCGCGTATAGACCCCGGCGGCCACATACGGGTCGGCATCGGCCCAGGCCCGCGCTGCTGCCAGGTCCTCGAAACTGGCGATCACCACGCTGCCACTGAAGCCGGCCGGACCTGGGTCTTCCGCGTCAACCGCAGGACACGGGCCAGCCAAAAGCAGCCGCCCCTGGTCAAGCAGTGTCTGCAATCGCGCCAGATGCGCCCCGCGCGCCTGCAGCCGCGCCGCCAGCACATCCTCACCGTCATAGCCCTCGATTACGTACCACACTGGCCTTTCTCCGCTTGTCTGCTGAATGGAAGGATGCCAAGTCTAGCGTCACAAGGCTGGACACCGCCCTGTCCGGGCGATTACTCTTTAGTCCATTGCACGCAGCCGGCCAGTAGCCGCCCGGTGCGGTAGCGGGTCAGGCCCGCCACCCAACCACCGGAGCGCAGCACTTCCCGGGCCGCGTAGACGACCTCCTCGTAATGACGTTGCTGCTGATCCTGCGGCGCGCCTTGTTGTTCATGTGTGGAAGCGCGCCAAACAAGCGCGAGTAGCTCGTAATACATGGGCTGGAATGCTCCCGGGCGGGAACCTGGGACGTATCCGGCTCGCAATACCCCGAATGTCGACCTGATGACTTCCGAACTCGCGCACGACGCGAACCCGCCAGCGCAGCATCCCTTACCTCAGCAGCAGGAAATGCCGCTGGCGATGGTGCATGGCCAACCGGTACTGCAGATCCCACAGGATCTGTACATCCCACCGGATGCATTGGAAGTCATCCTCGACGCCTTCGAGGGCCCGTTGGACCTGCTGCTTTACCTGATCCGCCGGCAGAACCTGGACATCCTGGATATCCCGGTCGCCGAGATCACCAAGCAGTACGTGGAATACATCAATGTCATGCAGGAGCTGCGCTTTGAACTGGCAGCGGAGTACTTGGTGATGGCGGCGATTCTTGCTGAAGTGAAGTCGCGGATGCTGTTGCCGCGCCCACCCAGCATCGAGGGCGAAGAAGCAGATCCGCGTGCCGAGCTGGTACGTCGCCTGCAGGAATACGAACGCTTCAAACAGGCCGCCGAGGACATCGACAGCCTGCCCCGGCAAGACCGCGACACCAGTCTGGCGCACGCCTTCGTGCCGGAGCGGGTGCTGGTCAAGGCACCACCGCCGGTGGAACTGAAGGAAATGCTGCTGGCGCTGCATGACGTACTCAAGCGCGCCGAGCTGTTCAGCGGCCACGCGATCAAACGCGAGGCACTGAGTGTGCGGCAGCGCATGGGCGATGTGCTCAGCTTGCTGGAAGGCGACAAGTTCTACCGTTTTGAAAGCCTGTTCACCGCCGAAGAAGGCAAGCTCGGCGTCCTGGTCACCTTCCTGGCAGTGCTGGAGCTGGCCAAGGAGCAACTGCTCGACATCGTGCAGGAAGCCCCGCTCGCACCGATTTATGTGAAGTCCCTGGCCACTGGCAACACCAACGCACCGCTGCAGTTCTCCAGCGAGTTCGATGACGCTGATACCCCCGCCTGAGCAACCGACCCAACGCATGGATCAACCGCTGATCAACCGCATTGTCGAAGGCGCCCTGCTTGCTTCCAGCCAGCCGGTCACCTTGGCGCAACTGCAGGGACTGTTTCCCGAAGATGAGCCGGCGCCGCCGGGCAGCATCGAACGGGCATTGGAACTGCTGCGCGAAGGCTGTGCCGGACGCGGCGTGGAACTGACAGAAGTGGCCTCAGGCTACCGCTACCAGATCACCAGCGAAGTGCATGGCTGGGTGTCGCGGCTGTGGACCGAACGCAAGACCCGTTACACCCGTGCCACCCTGGAAACACTGGCGCTGATCGCCTACCGCCAGCCCATCACCCGCGGCGAGATCGAGCAGGTGCGCGGCGTGGCAGTAAGCAGCAACATCATCCAGGCACTGGAAGAGCGCGAGTGGATCCGGGTCATCGGCCACCGTGACGTACCCGGCAAGCCGGCCTTGTTCGGCACCACCAAGGGCTTCCTGGATTACTTCGGGCTCAAGCGCCTGGACGAACTACCGCCGCTGTCCGAACTGCGCGACATCGGCGAGCTGGAACCGCAATTACCGCTGGATGGCGACGGCCAACCAGCTGCCCCGCTGGCTGCTGGTGCCGCCTCGCCGCAAGGCCTGGATGCCGCCAACGACAGCGACCCCATACCCGCAGCTACGCCAGAATCCCCGGATTCGAACGCAGCAGCATCCAACACCGCCTTCACCGGCGAACCCGACGCCGCGCCGGGAGAGCGCGCGGCGGAAGTGGAACAAACTGAAAACAACGCCGTCGCGACGACGACCGTGGCTGTTGATGTAGCCGATTCCGAACCAGAGGCCGACGCGGAAAACGCCGGCCGGAGCCAAACAGATGAGTGACACCCCGCGTAAACCCTCGTTGAACAAGCTCTCGCTCAAGCGCGAAGCCGACACCGAACAGCAGCCCAAGCTCGAAGAGCGCCTGCACAAGGTTCTGGCGCAAGCCGGCCTGGGCTCGCGCCGCGCGCTTGAACAGCGCATCGCCGACGGCCTGGTCAAGGTCAATGGCGAAGTCGCCAAGACCGGCATGTCGATCAAGAGCGGCGACAAGATCGACCTCGATGGCCGCAGCTTTGTCGCCAGCGCGCTGACCGACCCGTCGCGCGTGCTGATCTACAACAAGCCCGAAGGCGAAGTCACCACGCGTGACGATCCCGAAGGCCGCCCGACCGTATTCGAAGCGCTGCCGCCGTTGAAGGGCGCACGCTGGATCGCCATCGGCCGCCTCGACATCAACACCACCGGCCTGCTGCTGGCTACCACCGACGGTGAGCTCGCCAACGCGATGATGCACCCGTCGTTCGAAGTCGAGCGCGAGTACGTGGTGCGCGTGCGTGCACCGGAAGGCGAAGAGAAGGTCTCCGACGAGATCATAGAGCGCCTTGGCCGCGGCGTGCTGCTGGAAGACGGCGGCGCCAAGTTCGACGAAGTCGAACGCATTGGCGGCACCGATTCGCACGACTGGTTCCGTGTGGTCGTCAAGGAAGGCCGCAACCGCGAAGTGCGCCGCCTGTGGGAATCACAGGGCTGCCAGGTCAGCCGCCTGAAGCGCACCCGCTACGGCAAGATCGAGCTGCCGCGCGAACTGATGCGCGGCAAGTCGGTGGAACTGACCACCCAGCAGGTTGACGCGCTGCGCGCCCAGCTCAAGCTGGAAGAAGGCACCCCGTCGGCCCTGACCCTGCAGCCGGTGATCGGCCAGCGCAAGGCAGTCAAGACCACCCTGCGCGTTTCCCGCGAAGGCAGCCGCGGCAACGCCTACGTCAACGGCCACAACAGTGCCGACGAAGGCCGCGAACTGCGCCGCTTCGACAACGTGCGCGAAGACCGCGGCGGCCGTGGCCGTGGCGGCAAGAGCGGCGGCGGCTTCAAGGGCGGCCTGACGGTCAGCGGCGAAGCCGCAGCCAAGCAGTCGCAGAAGCCTTTCAAGCAGCGCAAGCCCGCTGGCGACCGCAGCCTGCCGGAAGGCAACCCGGCTGCGTTCCGCACCTGGTATGTGCCGGACGGTGTCAGCACCGGTCCGAGCGGCCACCGCAATGCAGGTCCGGGCGCAGCACGCGGCCCAGGCGGCAACCGTGGTCCGGTTCGCGGCCCGGCCGCCGATGGCCAGGCCCGTCCCTACGGCAAGCCGCGTCCGGGCGGCGCTCCTGGCGCCAGCCGTGGCGGCCCTGGCCAGGGCCGTCCGCAGGGCGGTGCCGGCCACGGCGCGAGCCAGGGTCAGGGCCAGGGCCAGCGCAAGCACCCGTATGGCCACCCGGGCAATGCTCCGAGCTTCCCCTCTGACCACGCCAACCCGGGCTTCAGCCCCTACGGCGCACGTCCGGCCGGTGGCCGTCCGAGCGGCGGCAACCGTGGCCCCGGCGGCCCCGGCGGTCGTCCGTCAGGCCCGCGCCCGGGCGGTAACCGTCCCGGTGGCGCAGGTCGCCCGGGTGGTGGCGGTCGTCCCGGCGGCGGTGGCAACCGCGGCCCGCGCGGCGCCTGATCCAAGGCGCTGACAAGGCTCCCCCAAGGCAGCCATGCAGCAACAGAACGCCCGGTGCAACGCACCGGGCGTTTTTGCTTGAAAAGCCACCCATTCACGGCGAGAAGGGCAGCTGGCGACCATTGGCTCGCTACTCATGCAACACCGCTTCGCCCGCGTAGAGGCCCGCGCACGCAACGGGGGAACGTGAGGGTGCCTTTGTGGCTTCAGCGGCAGGACCTCGGCCGAACTACAGGCCACTCCTCAAATCTCACTCGACCCCAACCAAGTCACCTGAATAAATAGAAATAGAAATTTCCCATTTAGAGAAATTTGGTATATTTTCCCAACACCCCAAAACAAACGGCCATGATGGACCTTTCCCTGAACCTGCTGGACCTGGAAAAGACGCCCGCCAGCGACGTCAAGGCCAAGGGCTGGCCTGACCTGATGCGCAAGGTCGCCAAGCTGGGGGCGGTGGTGGTCACCAACCACAATCACCCGCAGGCGGTGGTGGTCTCTGCCGAGGAATACCAGCGCCTGGTTGCGCAGGCCACAGGCACATCGGAGGCGGCGCAGCGCGCGCAGTCGCTCAAGCGGTTACAGAACGAGTTCGATGCGCACCTGGCGGTGCTCAACGATGGCCAGGCACTGTCCAAAGCCTTGAACCGCCCTGCCCGTCGCGGCCTGAAGATCGTCCCGGGCAAGTCACTCTGACCAATGGCACGTATCCTGGTACTGGCCGGCGTCAATGGCGCGGGCAAAAGCTCGTTGCTTGGCATGATGCTGGCGCACGACGGCGCCACCTGGTTCAACCCCGATGCCTTCACCCGGCAACTGGTGGAGCAGGACTGGCCGTTGGCAGAGGCCAATGCAACCGCATGGCAGGAAGGCACCCGGCGTCTACGCGAGGCGATGCAGTCCAATCAGGACTACGCTTTCGAGACCACGCTGGGTGCCAACACCATTCCGAAGTTGTTGCGCGAAGCCTGCGACCAGCATGAGGTGATAGTGTGGTTCTGCGGACTGGAAAGCGTCGAGCTGCACCTGCAGCGGGTTGCCGAACGCGTTGCCGCAGGCGGCCATGACATCCCCGAAGACAAGATCCGCCAGCGCTACGACAGCTCGCGCCTCAACCTGATCGAGCTGCTGCCGCACCTGACGACGCTGCACGTTTACGACAACAGTCGGCCACCGGATGCTGATGGCCTCGTGGAACCCTTGGTGGTGCTGGAAGTTGACAGGGGTCGCATCCTCTGCCCGGTCAGCCAGGAAGAGTTCGCACAGGTGCCCGAATGGGCCAAATCAGTGGTGTGGGCGGCGCTCAAGGCTTTTCCTGGAGCCAATGAGGACTGAGCCACAACGCCAGGGATTTGCATCCATCGGCAACTGATTTGCACCAGCCTGCCCTGCGTTGGGTTTGAGCATCCAGGCCAATCCGAGAGCGCAGTAAGCGCGACGTCAGTACGCGGAATACCAATGAGTTGCACGCGCGAGGTCGCGCGAAAAGCTCCCCTCATCCGCCCCTGCGGTGCACCTTCTCCCGCAAGCGGGAGAAGGGAGCAGCGCTCGAACCCTGCTTCCTCCGTTGCTTCGGCTCTGGCCGTTGCTTCGGCTCTGGCCATTGCTTCGGCTCTGGCCATTGCTTCGGCTCTGGCCGTTGCTTCGGCTCTGGCCGTTGCTTCGGCTCTGGCCGTTGCTTCGGCTCTGGCCGTTGCTTCGGCTCTGGCCGTTGCTTCGGCTCTGGCCGTTGCTTCGGCTCTGGCCGTTG
>NZ_JBRREF010000069.1:0-25925 GCF_056760135.1 Stenotrophomonas sp. STEN023
TTTACTCGAGCGGTGGTTTCTCTCCCGCGGTTTACTTTCCTGCCAACCCCCCCCCCCCCCACCCCCCCCCTGCCCCTCCGGCGCAAGGGAGGGAGCAAAGCGCGACTTCGCTTCGCGTCGCCGCAACCCGACAGATCGCACAGTCAGCCCCCTCCTTGCGCCGCAGGCGCAGGGGAGGGTTGGGGAGGGGTGCTCTTCGCAGGAAAATCAACCGCGGAAGAGAAACCAGCTCTCGAGCAAACGCGCACTCAAAACCCCAGGTGCCTGCACGTACCGGCGTTACAACGGCACCAACAAAAAGCCCCAACATCAACACGATGTCAGGGCCTAAATGATCGAGAAGCTCTTCGAGCGACCTGTCAGTCGCAACAGCCCCCCTTTAGTAAAGGGGGGCGCGCCGACAGGCGCAGGGTTTTGGATGTAACGGGCACGGGGCCCAACGTTTGCTTCACAAACTTTGGGGTGAAGCCGCCATCGGCGACTTCACTGCGCCTTGATTGCCATCGCCTGCAAACCGGTACCGTTGAGTTTGGCCTTGGCCTCGGCCAGTTCGCTGGCGGTGCCATATGGGCCCATGCGCACGCGGTAGACGGTGTTGCCGTTGATCTGTGCCGATTCCACCCGCGCCGCCAAACCCATCATCGCCAGCTTGGCCTTGGTCGACTCGGCATCACCCGAAGCGCCAAACGCACCGGCCTGCAGGATGTAGCGAACGTTCTCGGTGGCTGCCGCCGGTGCGGCAGCTGCCACAGTCGCCGCTGGCGCAGCCGCAGCAGGTGCCGGCTTTGGTGCGGTAGCCGCAGGTGCTGGAGTAGCGCTGGCAACCTGCGCCGGTCGTGCCGCCGTTTCACTGATCGGCGCTGGTTGGCGAACAGTCTCGCTCACCGGTGCCGGCAACGGACGCCCTTCCAGTGCCGCCTGTGCACGCTGGGCCTCGGTCGGTGGCGTGGCAGGCGTAGCCGGCGTTGCTGCCGCGCTCGCGCGCGCTGCAGCAGCACGGCGCTGTTCCTCGGCCTTGGCACTGGCGGCCAGCTCGGCGTCGGACATCTGTACTTCCGTGCCCGGCAGCAAAGTGTAGAAGTCGTACTGAGTGGCTGGCTTCTCCTCCGGCTTGGCGCCGGCAGGGGTGGCTGGCTTGTTCGATTCCACACCAGCGTCGACGTCGGCATCGGCAACCGGCGCCGGCTGTGCGTCCGGGTTGGGTTGTGGGCCTACGCGCAGAAAACCGTCGCCGTCCTTCTTGAACAGGTTGGGCGCCGCCAGGAACACCACCGCCGCAATCGCCACGCCGGCAACCAGCCACACCCAGCCGGGCGTGCCATTGTCGTTGTTGCGCCGGGCTTGGCTTTTGCCGCGTCGTGCTGCCATGTCTACTGCGTCTCCAGGTGTTTACATCTTTTCCGGGGCACTGACGCCCAGGATGCTCAGGCCGTTGGCCAGGGTCTGCCGTGCGGCGCTGGCCAAGGCAAGCTTGGCGTTGCGCTCGGCGGCATCATCCACCAGTACCGGCGTGCCGTGATACCACGTGTGGAAAGCGTGTGCCAATTCACGCAGATACTGCGCGATCTGGTGCGGTTCCAGCGCGATGCCGGCCGCTTCCACCACTTCCGGGTAACGCGAGATTTCGTTCATCAGTTCCAGCGAGGCGTCATCGCCCAGGCGCGACAGCGCGGCCAGGCCTTCGGCCTGCTTGTAGTCCAGGCCCTTCTCCTGCGCCTGGCGCAGCAGCGAGCAGACGCGGGCATGCGCGTACTGCACGTAGAACACCGGGTTGTCGCTGCTCTGCTGGCGGGCCAGGTCGATGTCGAAGGTCAGCTGCGAGTCGGGCTTGCGCGCGATCAGGAACCAACGCACCGCATCGCTGCCCACTTCCTCGATCAGGTCACGCAGGGTCAGGTAGCTGCCGGCACGCTTGGACAGCTTCACTTCCTCGCCGCCGCGCATCACCGTCACCATCTGGTGCAGCACGTATTCCGGCCAGCCCTTGGGAATGCCCAGGTCCAGCGCCTGCAGGCCGGCACGCACGCGCGCGAGCGAGCCGTGGTGGTCGGCACCCAGCTCGGTGATGGCGCGCTCGTAACCGCGCTGCCACTTGCTCAGGTGGTAGGCCACGTCCGGCAGGAAGTAGGTGAAGGTGCCGTCGGACTTGCGCATCACGCGGTCCTTGTCGTCACCGAAATCGGTGGAGCGCAGCCACAGTGCGCCGCCTTCCTCGTAGGTATGGCCGGAGCTGATCAGCTGCTGCACGGTCTCGGCAACCTTGCCGTCCTTGTACAGCGAGCTTTCCAGGAAGTAGATGTCGAAATCCACGCCGAATGCGGCCAGGTCCAGGTTCTGCTCGTTGCGCAGGTAGGCAACGGCGAAACGGCGGACTTCTTCCAGGTTCTCGGCATCCTTGGCGCCGACGATCTGGCTGCCTTCCAGGTCCACGGTCTCACCGAGCAGGTAGGCCTTGGCCACGTCGCCGATGTATTCGCCGTTATAGGCGTCGGCCGGCCACTGCTCGTCGCCCGGCTTGAAGCCGCGCGCACGCGCCTGCACCGACTTGGCGAGGTTTTCGATCTGCACGCCGGCGTCGTTGTAATAGAACTCGCGCTTGGCGTTCCAGCCGTTGGCTTCCAGCACGCGGGCGATGCAATCGCCGATCGCGCCGGCGCGGCCGTGGCCGACATGCAGCGGGCCGGTCGGGTTGGCCGACACGTATTCGACGCCGACGCTGCGGCCGTTGCCACTCAGGTTGCGGCCGTAGTCTTCGGCTTCCTTGAGCACGCTGACCACTTCGCGCTGGTAAGCCACCGGCGAAAGTTTGAAGTTGATGAAGCCAGGGCCGGCGATCTCGACATTGACGATGTCGTCGCTGACCGGCAACGCGGCAACCAGCGCCTGCGCGACGGCGCGCGGATTGCTACGCGCGGCCTTGGCCAGCAGCATGGCGGCGTTGGTGGCGAAATCACCGTGTTCGCGGGTCTTGGGTCGCTCGACCACGAAATCCGGCGGCAGGGTGTCGGCAGGCAAAGTGCCGTTGGCGCGCAAGGCTTCGATGCCTTGGCCGATGAGGGCGCGGAGTTGGGCTTTCACGTGACTATTCTGCTTGAAGCGCGGAACTGACCATTTTACCTGACCTGCGGCAAGGCCGCCCGCGAGGCGCCGGCAGGGGTCAGGAATGTCAAAAGAACAGAAAGCCCGCCATGGGCAGCAGGCGCAGGGTATTCCAACCCCGCCCCGGTAGCTCCGGGGCCGGCGAGGCAGGCGGATCGGTTCAGGCCGCCGCGCTCAGACCCAGCCACGCGCGGCCAGCGACACCGGCGCGCCGTCGCCGATCACGAAATGGTCGAGCAGGCGGATATCCACCAGCGCCAAGGCTTGCTGCAGGCGCGCGGTGATGGCGCGGTCGGCCGCCGACGGTTCAGGATTTCCGGACGGATGATTGTGCCCGACGATCACCGCCGCAGCGTTGTGTGCCAAGGCCTGGCGGACCACTTCACGCGGATGGACCTCGGCGCTGTCTACCGTCCCTGTGGATAACTCTTCAAAGGCCAATGCCCGATGGCGGTTGTCCAGAAACAGGGCCGCGAACACCTCCTGCGGGCGATGGCGCAGGCGCTGGGCGAAGTAGCGGCCGGCGGCGGCCGGGTCGGTCAGTGCATCGCCACGTTCCAGCCCGGCAGCCAGATGGCGCCGTCCCAGTTCCAGCGCGGCGCTGAGCTTGCAGGCGCGGGCCGGGCCCAGCCCGGGCAACTTGGCCAGTTGTGGTGCGCTCCGGTCCAGCAGCGCCCGCAGCGGACCGTGCGCCTGCAGCAGCTCGCGCGCTGTCTGCACGGCATCACGCCCACGCAGGCCCGAGCCGAGGAAGATCGCCAGCAGTTCAGCATCGGAAAGCGCAGCCGCGCCGCGTGCAAGAAGCTTCTCGCGCGGGCGTTCAGCGCTGGGCCAATCACGGATATGCATGAGTGGCAGATTCACTGCCATTTGCCAAAAACTGGATCAGGCGCAACAAAGCCTTCGGTTAAGCTAACCCTTCTTCTGTACCTAGGACTATCCATCCGTGACCAGCGTTTCCCCCACTTCCCGACCTTTGGAAGGACAGAAGCTGCTGCTATGCGTAGGCGGCGGCATTGCCGCGTACAAGTCGCTGGAGCTGGTACGCCGGCTGCGTGACGCCGGCGCTACCGTGCAGGTGGCGATGACGGCGGGTGCACAGCAGTTCGTCACTCCGCTGAGCTTCCAGGCGCTGTCGGGCCATCCCACCCGCACCACCCTGTGGGACAGTGCCGCCGAGCAGGCCATGGGCCATATCGAACTGGCGCGCTGGGCCGACCGCATCGTCATCGCCCCGGCCACGGCCGATCTGCTGGCGCGGCTGGCGCACGGCAATGCCGACGATCTGGTGACCACGCTATGCCTGGCCAGCACCGCGCCGCTGACCGTCTGCCCGGCAATGAACCACCGCATGTGGCTGCACCCGGCCACCCAGGCCAACATGGCGCTGCTGCGCGAGCGCGGCGTACAGGTGATCGGGCCGGAAGACGGTCCGCTGGCCGAGGGCGAATCCGGTCCCGGCCGGGTCAGCGAGGCGCCGACCATCATTGCTGCGCTGGCGGGCGGCTTGGCCCCACAGGCACCGGCCAAGCCGGGCCGGTTGAGCGGCATGCGCGTGCTGATCAGCGCCGGCCCCACTTATGAAGACCTGGACCCGGTGCGCTACGTGGGCAACCGCTCCAGCGGCAAGATGGGCTACGCCCTGGCCGCCGCCGCCGCCCGCCAAGGCGCGCAGGTGGTACTGGTCAGCGGCCCGGTGCAGTTGCCCACCCCGGCCGGTGTGCAGCGCATCGATGTGCGCTCCGCCGCGCAGATGCGTGACGCGGTGCTGGGGGCCTTGCCCGCCGATATCTACATCGGCGCTGCTGCGGTGGCCGATTACACCCCGCGCCAGGTCTCGCCGCAGAAGCTGAAAAAGACCGCAGGCAACCAGACGCTGACGCTGGAACTGGTGCGTACCGCCGACATCCTGGCCGAAGTGGCCGTGCAGGAGCAGGCCTTGAAGCTGGTGGTGGGCTTTGCTGCGGAAACTCACGATGTCGAGAAGTACGCGCGTGGCAAGCTGGCCGACAAGCATCTGGATCTGATCATCGCCAACCAGGTCGGCATCGCCGGCAATGGCTTTGAAAGTGACCAGAACGCCGCCGTGGCCTACTGGAATGGTGGCCTGCGCGAGTTCCCGGGCACCGCCAAGACCCAACTTGCCGAACAGTTGTTGGATTTGATTGCCGAGAGGTTGGACGCATGAGTAATGGACTGCAGCCCTTGCAGGTGAAGTTGTTGGACCCGCGTTTTGGCGACAGCTGGCCGCTGCCCGCTTATGCCACCGAAGCCAGCGCCGGCATGGACCTGCGCGCAGCCACCGAAGCGGCGCTGACGCTGGAGCCCGGCGACGCGGCACTGTTGCCAAGCGGCATCGCGATCCATATCGCCGATCCGGGCCTGTGTGCGGTGGTTCTGCCGCGTTCGGGGCTGGGCCATCGGCACGGTATCGTGTTGGGAAATGGCACTGGCCTGATCGATGCCGACTACCAGGGCCCTCTGCTGATCAGCGTGTGGAACCGTGGCCGCGACGCATTCACGATTGAACCGGGTGACCGTATCGCGCAGTTGGTGGTGATGCCGATTGCACGCGTAACGTTGCAGGTAGTAGATACTTTCATCGACAGTGCACGTGGAACGGGTGGATTCGGCCACACCGGGGTGCGCTGACAGGGGGAAACGCACGATGAGCCAAGGGAATGAAAGCGGGCGGCCACGCCCCGCACTGGGTCGTTCAACGCCACTGCTGGCGGTACTGCTGCTGTTGTTGGCCGGCTGGTTCGGCTGGAGCGCGGTGGAGCAGTGGATGCAGTCGGGCACCAGTGCCGGGCTGGAGCAATCCCGCGATCAGGCCGTGGCCGATGTGCAGACAGCGCTGTCCGCACAGACCACGCAGTTCGCCAGGCAATTGGCGCTGGAGCCGGTAAAGGCTGCCTTGGCCAGCGGCGATGCGGCAGCGGCAGCCCTGGCGGTGCGTGACAAGTGGAATGGCGTGGAAGACGCGCAGGTGCTCGATGCCACCCTGGCCGAGGCCTATGCAGATCCGGCGACGTTTGGATATTCGCGATTGGCGCTGCTGGAGCAGGCCATGGCCGCCGGCCAGCCGACCGCGCAGGTAGTCCGCGATGGCGGAAGCCCACGCCTGGGCCTGGCGGCACCGGTGCTGCTGCAGGGCAAGCCGGCGGTGATCTACATCCGCCAGCCCTTGACGCGGTTGACCTCGGTGTTTGATGGCATTGATTCGCCAACAAGCGCTTTCCTCGGTTTGCGCCAAGGCGGTTTCACCATCGTCCACAAAGGCGCGTCCGAGCTGGGTAACAGTGCTGACGCGCTGGCGCGGCCGGTCGGCGACAGCGGTTTGCGCGTTGTCGCCGAGCTGCCTGATGCCAGCACCGGCGCGATGGGTCTGGGTGTGGTTTCCAGCGCCATCGTCGCGCTGTTGTTGCTGGGCACTGCCTTGTTGTTGCTGCTCGGTCGCAAGCGCTTGATGAACCTGCCGGCGCTGCGCAGGAATACCGCCGAAGTTGATGATGGCGGGCTGACCTTGCAGGAAGCTTTGGAGCAGGACCCGCAACCCCTGCCGGTATCGGTCAACGCCAGCAGCGACGATGCGCCGCAGGCGCGGGTCGAGCCCGGTGCCGAAGCGGTGTTGCCGGTCATCTTCCGCGCCTACGACATCCGCGGTGTGCTCGGTAATGAATTGAACGCCAACGTTGCCACCCTGATCGGCCAGGCCATCGGCAGCGAGATGCAGGCGCAGGGCCTGCGCGATGTGGTGGTGGGCCGTGATGGCCGCCTGTCCGGCCCGGAGCTGAGCGACGCCTTGATCACTGGCCTGCGCCGCGCCGGTTGCGATGTGATCGATATCGGCATGGCACCGACGCCGGTGGTGTACTTCGCCAGTTATCACCTGCGCGCCGGCAGTTGCGTAGCGGTGACTGGCAGCCACAATCCGCCGGACTACAACGGCTTCAAGATCGTCATCGGTGGCGAGACATTGTCCGGCGACGCCATCACCGACCTGTACAAGCGCATCCAGGAAGGCCGCCTGCAGCGTGCCGACAACGAAGGCAGCCTGCAGCAGCGCGAGGTCATCAACGACTACGTGCAGCGTATTGCCGACGACGTACAGCTTGATCGACCGCTCAAGATCGTCGCCGATGCCGGCAACGGTGTGGCCGGCGCGGTTGCACCGCAGCTGCTGGAGGCCATCGGCGCCGAAGTCATTCCCCTGTACTGCGATGTGGACGGCGAGTTCCCCAACCACCATCCAGACCCGAGTGACCCGCACAACCTCGAAGACCTGGTGCAGATGGTCAAGCGCTTCGACGCTGACCTTGGTGTTGCCTTCGATGGTGATGGTGATCGCCTGGGCGTTGTCACCAAGGGCGGCAAGATCATCTATGCCGATCGACTGCTGATGCTGTTCGCCGCCGATGTGTTGACCCGCAACCCGGGCGCGATGGTCATCTATGACGTGAAGTGCACGGGCAAGTTGTCGGACTACATCCTGCGCAACGGCGGCAGCCCGATGATGTGGAAGACCGGCCATTCACTGGTCAAGGCCAAGATGCGCGAGACCGACGCCGAGCTGGCCGGCGAGATGAGCGGCCACTTCTTCTTCAAGGAGCGCTGGTACGGTTTTGATGATGGCCTGTACGCGGCGGCGCGCCTGCTGGAGATTCTGGCGCAACGAGATGAAGAACCGTCTGATGTATTGGATGAGTTGCCAGATGCAGTCTCCACGCCTGAGTTGAAGGTGGCGGTGGAAGAGGGTACCCAGCATGCGCAGGTGGCCTTGATCGTGGCTTCGGCGCAGGTGGAGGACTCGGCGTTCTCCGGCGCGCGCATTTCCACGATTGACGGCCTGCGTGCCGACTTCAGCGATGGCTGGGGTCTGGTGCGTGCCTCCAACACCACGCCGGTGCTGGTGCTGCGCTTCGAGGCCAATGATGAAGCGGCGCTGGAGCGGATCAAGGGGGTGTTCCGCGAGCAGTTGCAGCAGGTGTTGCCGGCGGGGACTGAGCTGGGGTTCTGATCGGCGCTGCTGTTGTGCAAGAGCCGTCCACGCATCGCGTGGGCGGCTTTTTGCTTTCTGGACCTCCGCCATTTGCCAGCTGCTTTCTTGCGTAGCAGGTTTTGTTGGAGGGCTTTGGATTGCTGCGAAAAGCACCCCTCCCCAACCCTCCCCTTGGCTGCGCCAAAGGGAGGGGGCATCGTGCGCTGGCCATCAGATCGAAGCGCAGCCGCTTGTCTGCCTCCCTTTGGCGTAGCCAAGGGCAGGGCCGGGGAGGGGTTGCCGTTGCTCGTGCCTTCGCTCGCTTGTAGGAGCGGCGTCAGCCGCGAAGCCATTGCAGCTTCAGCGCAGAAGAGGTCTGCGATCTCAGATCAACCAACAGCTGTTCTCTCACTAGCCTCGCGGCTGACACCGCTCCCACAAGCTGTGCCGCTCACGCCCCACCAAACCGCAAACCGACCCCCGGCTCGGTGAACAGATAGCGCGACTCCAACGCCGAATCGCCCAGCTTGTGCCGCAACCGCCCCACCAGGATGCGCAGGTAATGGGTGTCATGCCGATGTGTCGGTCCCCAGATTTCCTGCAGGATCTGCGGCTGGGTCACCACCCGCCCGGCATTGCGCAACAACAACGCCAGCAGCGCGTATTCCTTGCGGGTCAGTGCAATCGCTTCACCCTCCACGCGCACATCGCGGCGTGACAGGTCGATATGCAGGCGACCGTCATCGAATACCGGTACCTGGCCTTCGCTGTCGGTGCTGCGGCTGCGCAGCAGGGCGCGCACCCGCGCCATCAATTCCTGGGTGCCGAACGGCTTGGTCACGTAGTCGTTGGCGCCATTGTCCAGAGCCCGCACCTTCTCGGCTTCACCGGCGCGCACGCTGAGCATGATCACCGGTACCTGGCTCCATTGCCGCAGCTCGGCCAGCACGTCGTGGCCTTCCATGTCAGGCAGGCCGATATCCAGCACCACCAGATCGGCGCCATCTTCGGCCAGACGCTGCAGTCCCTCGGCGCCGTTGGCGGCCTGGCTGACTGCATAGCCCTGCGCGCGCAGTGAGATATCCAGAAAGCGCCGGATCTGCACTTCGTCATCGACCACCAGCACGCGCGGCGGCGGAATGGCCGGCGTCTCAGCCGTCATCGCGCGGGTTCTCTGGGTGCGGCTGGAGCAGGGGCAGGGTCATGCGTATCAGCGTACCGCGTCCGTCGCGTCCCGGCAGCGCTTCGACGCTGCCGCCATGTGCGCCGATCATGCCCTGGCAGATGGTCAGGCCCAAGCCGGTGCCCTGACGGCCACGGTCGCCGCGCTCCACGCTGTAGAACATGTCGAAAATGCGCGAGCGCTCGGCATCGGGGATGCCCGGGCCGGCATCAATCACCTCGATGCGCAGCTCGTTGGCCTGCTGACGCGCACGCACCTCCACCGGCACGCCCGCTGGCGAGAACTTGGCGGCGTTCTCCATCACGTTGAATACTGCCTGCTCGACCAGTGCCGGGTGTACCCAGATCGGTGCCAGGTCCGCTGGAATATCCAGCTGCAGGCGTACCCCAGGTTGGTAGCGCTGCAGGCGCCGTGCGGCCGAGCCGATCAGTTCGTCCACGCCTATCCAGTCGCGGTTGAGCTTGAGTCCGTCATGGCCGAGCCGGGTCATGTCCAACAGATTCTGGATGTAGCGGTCCAGCCGTTCACCCTCGACCACGATGGTGTCGAGCAGGGCGCGGCGGTCGCTGGCGTCCATCGCATCGGCGTAGTTGGACAGACTGTCGGCCGAGCCGATCATCGCCGCCAGCGGTGAGCGCAGGTCGTGCGAGACCGAGGACAGCAGGGCCGAGCGCAGGCGTTCTGTTTCGTTGTGCAGATGCGCGGTTTCCAGATCGGCCACCAGCCGTGTGCGCAGCGCCGCCTGGGCGATGTCGTCGGCCATCGCTTCCACCAGCTGACGCTGTTCCGGGGCCAGCCGTGGATGCTGATGGTCAAAGCGCAGGCCAGCAACACCTATCGCCCGTGCCTCGCCGTCGAGCAGCGGCAGGAACCACCAGCCGGCACCGGCAAGCGTATCGGTGAAGCGACCAGCTGGCTGCCCATGGCGCAGCGCCCAATCGGCTGCAGCCAGATCGGTGTCGCCCGGCGCGGCGGTGCCACTGGTGCTGATGTCCTCGCCAAGTCGCACCCACGCCGGGGCATCCAGCGCTTGTTCCAACGCCACCCGGCCGGCATGCGCGACCTGCGCATTGTCGGTGGCACCAACCAGTTGCCGGCCCAGCGTCTGCCGCACATTGGCATGGCGGTTTGCCGCACGTAGTGCCACCACCTGCATGCGCAGACGCGATGCCAAGCGGCCGGCTACCAGTGCGGCGGCGAGGAACAGGAAGACGGTGATCACGCCTTGCCGCGCGCTGATCGCAAAGGTGAAACGCGGTGCGATGAAGAAGAAGTTGTAGGCCAGGAAGCACAGTGTCGCCGCCAGTACCGCTGCACTCATGCGGGTGCGCGCGGCCACCAGTACCACCGCGACGATGAACACCATCGCCAGATCGCTCAGACCTATCCAATGCTCGCCCAGCCATGCGGCGAGGCAGGCACCGGCGGTGGCCAACACCGCCGTCATCGCATCCTTGCCCCAGCTGTCCGGGGCCAGCGACAAGCCGAAGCGACGTGCGTTGGCGCGCGCCTGTGGGGTACTGATGATGGTGATTTCGTAGTGCGCGCCGCGCTGGATCAGCTGCTGGGTCAGGGTCTGGTTGAACAGCCGTGCCAATGGTCGTTCGCGGGTGCGGCCCAACACCAGTGACGAGACCGCGTTGTGCGCGGCGTAGTCGAGCAGCGCATCGGCAATGCCCGGCCCATGCAGCAGCTCGGCATCACCGCCCAGTCGCCGTGCCAGTGCGAATGCATCGTCGATCTCCCGACGGGTGGCTTCATCGTGGCGCCGGTGCTGCACGGTCACCACCGTCCATGGTGCATCGCGGCGCTCGGCAATACGCCGCGCCACCCGCACCAGGTATTCGCTCTGGCCACCGCCATCGATGGCAACCACAACCCGCCGCCGCAGCGGCAGATTGCCTTCGCCGCGCGCGGCGCGGGTTTCGCGCAGGCTGCTGTCGACGCGGTCGGCGGCTTCCTGCATCGCCAGTTCGCGCAAGGCAGTGAGGTTGGCCGGCGAGAAGAACGCCTGCAATGCCTGCGCCGCCTGTTCCGGCACGTAGACCTTGCCCTGCTGCAGACGCTCGATCAGCTCGCGCGGTGGCAGGTCCACCAGCACGATGTCGTGCAGGCGGTCGAACACCACGTCGGGCACGGTCTCGCTGACGCGTACGCCGGTGATGCGCATCACCACATCGTTGAGGCTTTCCAGATGCTGGATGTTGATCGTGGTCCACACGTCGATACCGGCATCGAGCAGTTCCATCACATCCTGCCAGCGCCGCTCATGGCGGCTGCCGGGGGCATTGCGATGGGCCAGCTCATCGACCAGTACCAGCGCCGGCTTGCGCGCCAGCACCGCATCCAGATCCATTTCCTGCAGCTGGTGGCCGTGGTACTCCAGCGCGCACATTGCGATGCGCGGCAGGCCGTCGAGCAGGGCGGCGGTATCGCTGCGGCCGTGGGTTTCAACCACAGCCGCCACCACGTCCACCCCGCGCCGCAGTTGTTCCTGGGCGCGGGTGAGCATGCTGAAGGTCTTGCCAACGCCCGGCGCGGCGCCGAGGAAGACGGTCAACTTGCCGCCGGCGTCGCGTTGCAGGGCCTCGGCCAAGGCATCGGCCTGGCGGCTACGAGAGTCGTTCATGGCCACGATTGTGCGCTGTTGCAGGCGCGCCCCGCATCACGGCGCATGCGCGGCCTGATCCAAGGCCCGGTTGAGGGCAATCACGTTGATGCGCGGCTGCCCGAATACACCCCACTGGCGATCCTGCAGTTGTGCATCAACCAGCGCCTGCACCTGTGCTGGCTGCAAGCCACGTGCAGCGGCCACGCGCGCCACCTGCACCTGTACGGCAGCAGGCGACAGCTCCGGGTCCAGGCCGCTGCCCGACTGCGTGACCAGATCGCCTGGCACGGTGGCCGGATCGATCTTCTCGCGCGCTGCGGCGGCAGCAGTGGCTTCGCTGACGCGCTTGACCAGGTCTGGATTGCTGCGCGCCATATTGCTGCCGGCCGCGGCCATCGGATCGTAGTTGGCAGCCGAAGGACGGGTCTGGAAGTAGCCATCGCCAGCGAACGGCTGCGCCAGATACAGCGAGCCACGCACCTGTCCGTCGGCATCGCGGATCAGGCTGCCGTCGGCCTGTGCCGGAAACAGCGAGCCGGAGATGCCGGTCGCCAGCACCGCATAGACCAGGCCGGTGCCGAGCAGGCCGAACAGGGACAGACCAATGGCCGGCCGCCACAGCGGGTTGCCGGAACGACGGGAGGAAGTGTTGGAGGTGTTCATGCGCCAAATACCAGAGCAAGCAGGAGGTCGATGGCCTTGATGGCCGCAAATGGCAGCAACACGCCGCCGAGGCCGTACACCAGCATGTTCCGCCGCAGCAGCGCGGTGGCGGTGGCCGGACGGAAGCGCACGCCACGCAGGGCCAGCGAAATCAGGGCCGGAATCACCAAGGCATTGAAGATCAGCGCTGCCAGCACCGCATTGCGCGGGCTCGACAGCTGCATCACGTTCAAGGCCGCCATCGACGGGATGCTGGCGGCGAACAGCGCCGGCAGGATCGCGAAGTACTTGGAGACGTCATTGGCCAGCGAAAAGGTGGTCAGCGCGCCGCGGGTGATCAGCTGCTGCTTGCCCACTTCCACCACCGCCAGCAGCTTGGCCGGATCCGAATCCAGATCGACCATGTTGCCGGCTTCCTTGGCCGCCTGCGTACCGGAGTTCATGGCCAGGCCAATATCGGCCTGGGCCAGTGCCGGCGCGTCGTTGGTGCCGTCGCCGACCATTGCCACCAGTCGGCCACCGGCCTGCTCGGCACGGATGCGCGCCAGCTTGTCTTCCGGCCGGGCCTGCGCGATGTAGTCATCGACACCGGCTTCGGCGGCGATGGCGGCGGCGGTTAGCGGATTGTCACCGGTGATCATCACCGTGCGGATGCCCATTGCCCGCAGCTGGGCGAACTTCTCGCGCATGCCGTGCTTGACCACGTCGGCCAGCTCCACCACGCCGAGCACATGCTTTCCTTCGCTGACCACCAGCGGCGTGGCACCGCCGCGGGCAACCTGATCCACCCGCGCCTGCAGCTCATTTGGCACGCTGCCGCCCAGCGCCAGTACATGTGCGGTGATGGCATCGGCAGCGCCCTTGCGGATGCTGCGGCCGTTGTCCAGGTCAACGCCGGACATGCGGGTTTGCGCGGTAAACGCCAAGTACTCCGCTTTTTCCGGCTCAGCCGTGGTGCAACCCTGCTCGCGGGACAGACGCACGATGGATTTGCCCTCCGGGGTCGGGTCGGCGAGTGAGGACAGCAGCGAGGCTTCGCGCAGCTGTGCGGCGTCGATGCCGGCCAGCGGATGGAAGTGGGTGGCCTGACGGTCGCCGTAGGTGATGGTGCCGGTCTTGTCGAGCAACAACACATCGACGTCGCCGGCCACTTCCACGGCCTTGCCGGATTTGGCCAGCACATTGGCCGACAGCGCACGGTTCATGCCGGCGATGCCGATGGCCGGCAGCAGGCCGCCGATGGTGGTTGGGATCAGACACACCAGCAGCGCGATCAGCAGCAGCGGATCAACCGTGACGCCGACAAAGCCTGCAATCGCCGGCAGCGTTGCCACCACCACCAGGAAAGTCAGCGACATTGCCGCCAGCAACAGGGTCAGCGCGATTTCGTTCGGCGTCTTCTGCCGGTTCGCACCTTCCACCAGCGCAATCATGCGGTCCAGGAAGCTATGACCCGGCTCGGCACTGACCCGCACCACGATCTCGTCGGACAGCACCTTGGTGCCGCCGATCACGCCGGAGCGGTCGGTGTCGGCCTCGCGCAGCACCGGTGCTGATTCGCCGGTGACCGCAGCTTCGTTGATGGTGGCCAGGCCACGCACGATCTCGCCATCGGCCGGCACGAACTCGCCGGCACTGACGATCACATACTCACCTGGGCGCAGCTCGGCAGCCGGCACACGGCTTTCGGCAGCACCCTGCAACGGGGTGGAGACACGTCGTGCAACCAGGTCCTGACGGGCACGGCGCAGCGACGCCGCTTGACCACGGCCACGCGCCTCGGCCACGGCTTCGGCGAAATTGCCGAACAACACCGTCACCAACAGGATCGCGGTAACGGCCAGGCCGAAGCCCATCGGCGCAGTGCCGCTGAGGGTGACGATCAGCGCCAGCACGGTGCCGACCATCACCACCGCCATCACCGGGTTGTGCAGCAGGTGCAACGGCGACAGCTTGCGTACCGAGTCGAGCAGCGCACGGCGCAGGCCGGCCGCATCAAGCAGGGCGGGGCGGCGCGATGCCGCAGGAGAGACGGAGCGGTTCATGGGGGCGTTCACGGTGAGGGGACTCCCTGCAGGGCCAGCAGGCTCAGGTGTTCGGCCACCGGGCCGAGCACCAATGCCGGCAGGAACTGCAGCACGGTAAGGACAATGACCACGCAGATAAGCGTCAAAGCGAAGGTCGGGGTTTCAATCTGCAGGCTGCCGGCGCTTTGCGGCACCTGCCGTTTGGCTGCGAGCTGGGTGGCGATGATCAGCGGGATGATCAGGATCGGGAACCGGCCCAACGCCAACACCAGCGCACAGCTCAGGTTCCACCAGATGGTGTTGTCGGCCAGTCCTTCGAAGCCGGAGCCGTTGTTGGCATAGGCCGAGGTGAACTCGTAGAACACCTGACTGATGCCATGGAAACCGGGGTTGGAGGTGCCGGCCAGACCGGGGATGGCGAGGGTCAGCGCGGTCAGGCCGAGCAGCGTGATCGGCTGCAGCAGCACCAGCACCGCCAGCAGACGTACTTGCGGCGTTTCCAGTTTGCGGCCTAGCAGTTCCGGCGTGCGCCCGGTCATCAGGCCGGCCAGGAACACCGCCATCATCAGATAGACCAGGAACTGCTGGATGCCACAGCCAATGCCGCCCCAGATCGCGCTGATCAACATGTTGACGATGGGCATCATGCCGCCGAGCGGGCTCAGCGAATCATGCATGCCGTTGACCGAGCCGTTCTGCACCTGGGTGGTGATGGACGACCACAGCGCCGTGCCATCGGCGCCGAAACGGGCTTCCTTGCCTTCCATCAGCAAGGCACTGGCGGCGCTGGCGCTGTGGCCTTCCAGCCACATGCTGGCGCTGGTGGTGATGACCGACATGGTCAGCATGCAGCCGAACACCAGCGCACCAAAGCGACGCCGGCCGGTGAAGCTGCCGAGCATGCAGATGATGGCCATCGGAATCAGCAGGATGCCGATCAACTCCAGCGTGTTCGCCAGCGGTGTCGGGTTTTCCAGCGGGAAGCTGCTGTTCGGGCCGTACCAGCCGCCGCCATTGGCACCAAGCTGCTTGGCCGCGACCATCGCCGCGACCGGGCCGAGCGGAATCTTCTGCGTTTCCATGCCGGCACTGGCATCGATCGGCGTAGCCTGCGGGCCAGCGGCCAACGTGGAGGGCACGCCCTGCCAGTTCAACAGCAGCGTCCATACCAGGCACAGCGGCAGCAGGAAGCGCAGGCACAGGCGCAGCACGTCGGCGTAGTAGTTACCTACGGTGACGCGCACCGGTGCATTGCCGGTGTCGTTGGTTGCCGGTTTCATGAACAAGGCGCGCAGTGTTGCCACCGCAAGTGCCAGCCCCATCATCGGTGTGATCACCTGCAGGCCGGTGATGCCGGTCATCTGCGAGAAGTAGGACAGCTGCGCCTGACCGCTGTAATGCTGCTGATTGGTGTTGGTCAGGAACGACACCATGGTGTGGAAGGCGGTGTCCCAGCGCATGTTGGGGATGTTGTCCGGGTTCAACGGCAACCACGCCTGGGTCATGAACACCGCCTGGGTCAGCACCGCCAACACCAGGTTGCTGATCAGGAACGCGACCACATAGCCGCGCCAGGACATGGAATGGTTGGGGTCAACGCCGAGCACGCGGTACAGCGGCTTTTCGATCCAATGGAAGAGGACGTCGATGCGCATCGGCGTACCGCGCATCAGCTGCGCCAGGTACAGGCCGAGCGGCCAGGCCAGCGCCAGGCTGGCCAGAATGATGATGATGGGTTCAATCACGACGGCGCTCCTCAGAACGACTCAGGTCGAAGGACCGCGTACAACAGGTAGGCAGCGGCGATCAGCACCACTACGCCGCACAACAGAGCAAGCCAGCCGGGCATGGAAACCTCGAATCAGGATCAGGACGCGGCCGGGGCTGCCGGAGTACGCGTCGGTGGACGGGTAGGGCGGCAGGCAGGCGCAAGCGACAAGTCTGATCACCCCGATCAGATCGGTATCGTCCTCCCGAGGGGCGTAAACGATCGACGCTGCTGGGGCGGGGCTGGCGTAAAAGGCGCGTAAAAAGTGCGGGTTTGGGGTGGGGCGTGAAGTTGCGGTGGAGACAAAGCTGCAGCGGAAGCCAGAAGCAGGAGCCAGAGCCAGAGCCAGAGCCAGAGCCAGAGCCAGAGCCCCCTCATCCGTCCTTCGGACACCTTCTCCCGCAAGCGGGAGAAGGGATGGTCATGGCTTGCGGCTGGCTCTGCTGCGGCTCTGCTGCAGTTCGCGGACTTTCAGCTGCCTGTGGACTTTCAGCAACTCGTGGACATGTAGCCGCAGGGAACCAGTCCCTTCTCCCGCTTGCGGGAGAAGGTGCCCGGAGGGCGGATGAGGGGAAGCTTTAAAAAAAAAAGCGGCCCGAAGGCCGCTTCCATTCTCGATCTGACAATTTATCGGGAAAGCCCCTGCCGAGCATGGCTCGGCACTACCGCCTACCGCTAGCCGCTCAGCCCTTGGCAGGCGCTGCGCTGGCAGCAGGTGCGGTCGCTGCCGCTGCCGCATCAACCGGCGCCGCAATCCCCTTCAGCTCGCGGTACCGCGCCAGGCTCTCGGCAATTTCAACCTCCAACGCCTGTCGCTGCAGCTCAAATGCGTTCTGCAGACGCAGCTGCGCCAGCAGTTCGTTGTGACGCTGGCGGATCTCGCCGGCCTGCTTGTCAGGCACCTTCTGTCCGGCCAACTCTTTGTTGCCGGCACTGGCGAGCTGGGAGGCCAAGGCGCCACGCAGGCTGGTCACATTGAAGACCGCAGTCTTGATGTTGTTGTCGACAATCGCCGTGCGTTCACTGAACACACGGCGCAGATCATCTTCAGTGGCATACGTGGACAGCATCGCCTGCTCGGTACGCTTGCGCGTGTCCGCCGCCGCTGCGTCCACTTCCTGTTGGGCTTTGGCCAGGGCCGCGTCAGCACGTTCTTCGGCGGTGAGCGCGCGCTGCACATCGGCACCACGGATGCCGCTGCGTGCGTTGAACTCTTCGCGCGCCTTGTTCACCGCTTCCGGTGGCAAGGTGTCCGAGCAGATGCGCTTGCCACCCTCATCCCAGCAGTACAGCTTCTTGCCAGGATCGGACGGTTTGTTCTGGGCCAGCGCTGGCAGTGCCAGCGCAGCCAGCACCAACAACAACCGTGCAGCGTTTTTGGACGGATTCGGCACCATGGCAGCCCCCTGCTATCAGCCTGTCGGATTGCTCCCGTAGCGGCCACGGTAGGCCAGCAACGGTTCGCGATAGCCAACAAGTTCCGGGTTCCCGGACGCGAATGCAAGCAGGTCGGCCAAATTGGCCACGGCGATCACCGGAATGCCGGTTTCGGCGGACACGGCCTGTGCGGCTGAACGGCGGTCTTCTTCCGAGGCGATCTCCTGGCGGTCCAGAGCCACCACGATGCCGGCCGGGATGCCCTTGGCCTCGCGGATGATGGCCAGGGCCTCGCGGATGGCGGTGCCGGCGGTGATCACATCGTCGACGATCAGGATGCGCTTGCCGGCCATGTCGGCGCCGATCAGAGTGCCGCCTTCGCCGTGGTCCTTGGCTTCCTTGCGGTTGAAGGTCAACGGCAGGTTGCGGCCGCGGTGCGAAAACTCGCAGGCAATGGCGGTGGCCAGCGGGATGCCCTTGTAGGCCGGGCCAAACAGCTGGTCATAGGCAATACCGGCGGCATCGATGGCGTCGGCGTAGCAGTTGCCCAGCTGGGCCAGCGCCAAACCGGTGTCAAAACGGCCAGCGTTGAAGAAATACGGGCTCACCCGGCCGGACTTGAGGGTGAACTGGCCAAAACGCAGCGCGTCGGCATTCAACGCCAGCTGCAGGAAACGGGAACGGTGGTCACTCATGTAAATACGCTGTCTTATCGTCTATTGAGGTTCCTAGGGTAAAGCATGGCCCTTGCAATTGCTGCGCTGCGGCTGCGGGTGCGGCTTTGCCCTTCGGCCGAGCCGCTGTCAGGGGAAAACGCAGGCCCGGTTTGTCGGCCGCCCGGGTCCGGGCGGTATGCTGTGCTGGTCTTGAGCTTTCCCAACAGCGGTCCTTCATGCGCATCATCAGTTTCAACGCCAACGGCATCCGTTCGGCCACCACCAAGGGCTTCAACGAGTGGTTCCTGGCCCAGCAGGCCGACGTGCTCTGCATTCAGGAAACCAAGGCGCAGGAGTCGCAGCTGACCGACGCGCTGTTCCGCCCGGACGGCCACCACTGCTTCTACCGCGATGCCATCACCAAGAAGGGCTATAGCGGCGTGGCGATCTGGAGCCGGCGCGAGCCCGATGAAGTGCGTACTTCGTTGGGCTGGGCGCCGTTCGACGATGAAGGCCGCTATATCGAGGCGCGCTTCGGCAACCTCAGCGTGGTCTCGTTCTATATCCCGTCCGGTTCTTCGGGAGATTTGCGCCAGGGCTTCAAATATGAAGTGATGGAGTGGCTGAAGCCGATCCTGGACGAATGGCTGGCCAGTGGTCGCGATTACGTGTTGTGCGGCGACTGGAACATCGTGCGCAGCGCGCTGGACATCAAGAACTGGAAATCCAACCAGAAGAACTCCGGCTGCCTGCCGCAGGAGCGCGACTGGATGAACGGCTTCTGCGCCGACCAGGCCGAGCTCACCGATACCGCAAATGGCCGTGGCTGGGTCGATGCCTACCGCGCGCTGCACCCGCAAGGCCAGGACTACACCTGGTGGAGCAACCGCGGCGCGGCCCGTGCCAACGACGTCGGTTGGCGCATCGACTACCAGTTCGTCACCCCGGGCCTGCGTGAGCGCCTGCGCGGCAGCTCGATCTATACCGGCCAGCGCTTCTCCGACCACGCCCCGTTCACCGTGGACTACGACCTGTGACTGAAGCGGTAGTGGAGGCCCCGCCGGCCGGGTTGCAACGCCTGCGCCGGTTGTTCGTGATCCTGCTGCTTGGTTTCGCCTCCGGCCTGCCATTGGCGCTGACCGGCGGTGCGATGCAGGCCTGGCTGACCGTGGACGGGCTGGACCTGGTCACGCTTGGCTTCCTGTCGCTGATTGGCATCCCCTACACCTTCAAGTTCCTGTGGGCGCCGCTGATCGACCGTTTCGATCTGCCGATACTTGGGCGCAGGCGCGGCTGGATCGTGTTGATGCTGTTCGCGCTGGGCGCGGCATTGACTCTGATGAGCACCCTGTCGCCATCGCGCAATCTGGCGTTGTTCGCATCCGTGGCGGTGCTGGTGGCCTGTCTGTCGGCCACGCTGGACGTGGTGATCGACGCTTATCGCACCGATCTGCTGGCTCCAGCCGAGCGCGGCCTGGGCGGTTCTTTGACCGTGCTGGGTTACCGGCTGGCGATGGTCCTGTCCGGCGGCATCACCCTGATCTGGGCCGAGCAATGGCAGAGCTGGCCGCAGGTCTATCGGGTAATGGCCGGCCTGTCGGTGGCGGTCGGTGTGCTGGCGCTGCTGTTGATGCCGCAACTGCCGGAGCGCTTCAAGGCACCGGTTTCCAAGGCTGGCGGTGAGCTGCGTGGCTTCCTGGCCCTGGTCGCTGGCGTGGCGCTGGGTGCATGGCTGGCCCATCAGGCGCTGGTGTTGTTCGGGCTCGATCCGGACAGCACCGACCGCTGGGTGCGGTTGGTGTTCGTTGTCACCCAGATTGCTGCAGCAATGGTGCTGGGGCTGGGCGTTACCCGTTGGGTGCGGTTCGAGACGCTCAATGCATCGCTGCGCAGTTACTTCGGCATGCGCGGCGCGGGTGCGTTCCTGGCGCTGGTGGTGCTGTACAAGGTCGGCGATGCGTTCGCGTTGAGCCTGTCCACCCCGTTCCTGCTCAAGGGTATGGGCTTCAGCCAGGCGGAAGTGGGCTTGGCCAACAAGACCATCGGCCTGCTGATGACGATTGTGGGCGCCATCGTCGGTGGTTTCTTCCTGCTGCGGCTGCGCCTGTCGACGGCGGTGATCGGCTTTGGTGTGCTGCAGCTGGTTTCCAATCTCGGTTTCTACCTGCTGGCGCGGGAAGGGGCAGGGGCCTGGGGCACGGTTGAAGTGCCGGCGTTCAACCTGCTGATCGTCCATCTGGACCATCCCACACCGATGGATGGCCTGCTGTTGTTCGCCTTGAGCCTGGACAATTTCGCCGGTGGCATGGGCACGGCTGCATTTGTTGCGTTGCTTAGCGGCCTTTGCGGTACACGCTTCTCGGCCACCCACTACGCCTTGCTATCGGCATTCGCGACCTTGGGGCGGGTGTTTGTCGGGCCGTTTGCGGGTGTGTTGGCCGACGCCTATGGCTGGCAGATCTTCTTCCTGGTGTCGGTGGTGGTGGGCATGCCGGGCCTGCTGATGGCGTGGTGGCTGCGCCGCGAGGTCGACGCCACCACCCAGCTGTCGCGCGCTGGCTGATCCAGCGCGCCGATTGAATCCTCAGGCGGTGTCGTTGATGATGCCGCCGGGGGATCCACCGACAGTAATGTGGTGCACATGGCCGACGTGACTCTGCGGGATATCGATCCGTTGCTGATGGAGCGCATTCGTCGCCTGTCGGTGGCGCGCGGCTGGACCCGCGAGCAAACCTGCCTGGCCCTGCTGGAACAAGGTTTGTTCACCAGCGAACACCACGTACGTGGCGGCTTCGAGGACCCCGAAGTAGACGTCCTCTCCGAGGCCATCAAGGCCTTGCAGGCCTTACCGACCGGCAGCGACATCTGAGAACTGTAGAGCCGAGCCATGCTCGGCTGGAGCTTTCCCGGTAAAACCAACCTGTAGAGCCGAGCCATGCTCGGCTGGAGCCTTCCCGGCAAAACCAACCTGTAGAGCCGAGCTATGCTCGGCTGGAGCGTTCCCGATAACGCCCCTGCCGAGCATGGCTCGGCACTACCGCCTACCTCCTACAACCCGTTGGCTCACGCCAAATGAATCGCGCCCAGAATCCTCGGCCCGCGCGCGCCGCTGACGCTGGGAAGATTGCCCGGACGCCCAGCCAGCGTTTCCTGCGCCAGCCACGCAAACCCCATCGCTTCCATGTAATCCGGGTCCAATCCGTGTTCGGCGCTGGAACCGATCAGCACGCCCGGTAGCCGCGCCTGCAGCCGCGACAGTAACTGCGGATTGCGCACACCACCGCCACAGACCAGCACCCGCCGCACACCCGGCAAGTGTGCCAGCAGTGCATCGGCCACCGTGGCTGCGGTCAGCTCCAGCAGCGTCGCCTGCACATCCGCAGGTGCCAACGCATTCACGCCCATCTGCGCCTCCACCCATTCCAGATGGAACTGCTCGCGGCCGGTGCTCTTCGGCGGCGGCAGCGCAAACCAAGGCTCGGCCAGCAGCCGCCTCAACAATGCTTCATCCACCCGACCACTGGCCGCAAACGCCCCATCAGCATCAAACGCATGACCAAGATGGCGCTGACACCAAGCGTCCAGCAAGGCATTGGCCGGGCCGGTGTCGAAACCGCGGATGCTGCCATCGCGGGCAATCAGGCTCAGGTTGGCGATGCCGCCGAGATTGAGCACCGCGCGGTCTTCATCGGCGCTGCCCAGCATCGCCAGGTGGAAGGCCGGCATCAGTGGCGCGCCATGCCCGCCAGCGGCCACGTCGCGGCGGCGGAAATCGGCGACGGTGGTGATGCCGGTCAGCTCGGCAATACGGTTGGCATCGCCGATCTGCCAGGTGAAAGCTGGGTTGCTCTGCGGGCGGTGACGGATGGTCTGGCCATGCGACCCAATCGCCTGCACCTGCGCGCGCTGTACCCCGGCGTCTTCCAGCAGCTGGTTGGCGGCAGTGGCGAAGGCGATGCCGACACTGGCATCCAGCTGCCCCAGCGCATCCATCGATGCGGGCTCGCCACCTTGGCCAAGCGCGATCAATGCGTCACGGGTGGCGGCATCCCAGGCATGGGTGTAGCCGTGCACGAAGCGGCAGCCGCCGCTGTGCGGAAACTGCACCAGCGCCGCATCGATGCCGTCGGCGCTGGTGCCGGACATCAGGCCAAGAAACAACGGCAGCTGCGGATCAACAGAAGTCATGGCGGTCGCTGAAAAGAAACGGGCAGGGAAGCTTCAAGCTCCCTGCCCGTGTCGTCAACGGTGTTGCGCTGGCTCAGCCGCGCTTGCCACCGGCTGCCGGTGCGGCTGCGGCAGTCTGCGTTGCCGCCGGCTGCTTGCTGTCGCCGGCATCGGCGTAGATCAGTTCTTCCATGCCCTGGATGCGCGCCATCGCCGGTGCGGTCTGTGCGCGGAACGCAGCCAGGTCGGCGCCCTGCAGCGGCTGCGGCGGCGGCATCGTCACCGACAGCGGATTGCGGTGGACGCCGTTGACGCGGAATTCGTAATGCAGATGCGGGCCGGTCGACATGCCGGTGGAGCCCACGTAGCCGATCACCTGGCCCTGGTTCACGCGCTGCCCGGCACGGTAGGGGCCCAGCCGCGACATATGCCCGTACAGGGTGGTGTGGCCGCTGCCATGGTCGAGAATCACTACATTGCCGTAACCACGCTGGGTGCCGGCGAACTGCACGCGGGCGTCGCCGGCGGCCATGATCGGGGTGCCGGTGCGCGCGGCGTAATCCACGCCCTTGTGGGTGCGCATGGTGCCGAGAATGGGATGGCGGCGGGTGCCGAAGTTCGAACTCAGGCGGGCGAACTGGATCGGCGAACGGATGAAGCTCTTCTTCAACGAACGGCCATTGAGGTCGAAGTACTCCGACTTGCCGGCGCGATCAAAACGGAAGCCGGTATAGGTCTTGCCGCCGGTCTGGAAGGTCGCCGCCAGGATCTTGCTGGTGTCGATGCGCTCGCCCTCGCGCCAGGTTTCGTCCATCACCACGCTGAAACGGTCGCCCGGCTGCAGGTCCTTGGAGAAGTCGATGTCGTACTTGAAGATCTCATCGGTCATCGTGGCGATGGCCGATGGCGACAAGCCGGCCTTGCGCGCGGCGTTGTACAGCGAACTGGTGATCTCACCACTGGCCACCACGGTGCGGGTGCTGGTTGCACGCTCGCTGACTTTTTCGCGGATCTGGTCGCCCTGCAGGCTCAGCTCCACGCGGTGATTGCCATCGCGGTCAAAGCGGATGCTGCGCAGCGTGCCATTGACCGGCAGGTCGAAGGCGATTTCGGCGCCCGGCCGCAGCTTGGTCAATACATCGCGGGTGCCGGGATGATCGAGCACCTTCTGCATCGTGCTGGCCGGCACGCCAGCGGCGGCAAACAGGTCACTCAAGGTCTGGCCGCGCTCCACCCGCTGGATCTGCCAGCTGTCACCCGGGGTTTCACCGCGGCGCGCCAAGGACAACGGCGGCAGCGGCAGGGCGAGCGTGGAATGGGATGACGGCAGGTTGCTGTCGATGGCGTTGGAAAAACCGGGAACGATCGTCGCCGCCAATGCACCGATGGTGACGAACAGGCTGGCGTGGATCCAATGCCGCCGGCTCCAGCGTTCGTTGAACGCGGCGGGCAGATGTTCCTTCAACTTCCGATGCAGGGCGTTGTCGTGCAGGACGTGCAGTCTTTCCTGGAAGCGCTGTTTGCGCGCGGAGCCATGATCGGGTTGGGACATCGGTCGGTTCTCTGGTCGACCCGGATCGCGGGCCCAAACGCAGGTAACATAGACACCTATCAATACCGCGTCAAACCATTGAGCCGCATGGCTTTTCGATCGGTTAACGTGGTTAACTTGTACTTAACACCATTCATGTTTTTGACTGCGAAGTCGGGAGTTTTAGCGTGTCCTCGATTGATGAAGCCCTTGCCCTGATCGGTCGCGGAGCCGATGAAATCCTCAAAGTGGAAGACCTGCGCCAGCGTCTGGAAAGCGGCCGCCCACTGCGCGTGAAGGCCGGCTTCGACCCCACCGCACCGGATCTGCACCTGGGCCATACCGTCTTGCTGAACAAGCTGCGGCAGTTCCAGGACCTCGGCCATCAGGTCATTTTCCTGATTGGCGACTTCACCGGCATGATCGGCGACCCGTCCGGCAAGAGCCTGACCCGCAAGCCGCTCAGCAAGGAAGACGTGCTGGCCAATGCGCGCACCTATGAAGAGCAGGTGTTCAAGGTGCTGGACCGGGAAAAGACCGAAGTTCGCTTCAATTCGGAGTGGTTCGGCAAGATGACTGCGGCCGACATGATCCGCCTGGCTGGCCAGCACACGGTTGCCCGCATGCTTGAGCGCGACGATTTCGCCAAGCGCTACGCCGCCCAGCAGTCCATCGCCATCCACGAATTCCTCTACCCGCTGGTGCAGGGCTATGACTCGGTGGCACTGGAGGCGGACGTCGAGCTCGGCGGTACCGACCAGAAGTTCAACCTGCTGATGGGCCGCGGCCTGCAGGAGCACCACGGGCAGAAGCCGCAGATCGTGCTGACCATGCCGCTGCTGGAGGGCCTGGACGGCGTCAACAAAATGTCCAAGTCGCTCAACAACTACATCGGCATCAGCGAACCGGCCATCGACATGGTCACCAAGACCATGAAGGTGGACGACACCTTGATGTGGCGCTGGATCGACCTGCTCAGCTTCGACATCTCCATTGACGAAGCCAAGCAGCTGCGTGCCGACGTCGAGGCCGGCACCATCAACCCGCGTGAGATCAAGTTGCGCCTGGCGCGTGAGCTGACCACCCGTTTCCACGACGCCGCCGCCGCCGAGCAGGCGATTGCTGGTTGGAATGCCGCGGTGACGGGGCAGGGCGACATCACCCAGCTGCCGCTGCAGGAAGTCGCCATCCCGGCCGAAGGCCTGCGTATCGGCGCGCTGCTGACCGCTGCCGGCCTGACCCCGAGCAACTCCGAGGCCTCACGCAAGCTCAAGGAGCGTGCGGTAAAGGTGGACGGCGAGGTAGTCGAAGACGCCCAGACCGTATTGCAGCCCGGCTTCGAAGGCCTGCTGCAGGTAGGCAAGCGCACCTTCGCCCGTGTCCTGCTGGTAGCAAGCGCCTAAGTGCTCAAAGCCCAAGCTGACCAAAGCCCCTCTCCCGCTTGCGGGAGAGGGGCTGGGGTGAGGGCAGAGCGGAGCGGTGTTGTTTCCGCAGCACCGTAAGCTCAATCAGCGCATCTTCCGCACACTAATAAGGTGCAAACAAAGCACTCCCGGCTTCCTCGGCGGCCCAGTGAACGAAAGTTGGAAAAAACCTCCAACACCCCCTTCACAAACCCCGCAAAGAAGCACATACTTCACCTCCCCCGACGCAGGGGCCTCGCAAGAGGCGCAAGCGGAAGGAAAGTTTGAAGTCACCGCCTCGATTGAGGTGTTGACGAAGCAGAAAAGCCACCATATAATGGGCGGCTAGCTACGACGGAAACGTCGCAGCCTACGAAGAAGGCGCTGAGGCCCGATTCGAAGTTCTTTGAAAGTATGCGCAGGTATCTTGTGAGGACGCCTGCAGGAATGGATGACTGT